>DATKVT010000001.1 GCA_035529935.1 Williamwhitmania sp.
AAAAGCACTATAATCATCGGCTAAATTCTGTGTGAGATCTTTGAACTTCTGTGCATCTGCCGGTGTCCACCAATCGGAAAGATTACCATCTTTATCGTATAGCCTTCCTTGGTCGTCGAAACCATGGGTCATTTCGTGACCAATTACACAACCAATACCACCGTAATTCAGGGCGTCGTCAGCCTTTAAATCGAAGAAAGGTGGACGGAGAATAGCTGCAGGGAAAACTATTTCGTTCATGGTTGGGCTATAGTAGGCATTCACCGTTTGTGGTGTCATTTCCCACTTGGTTCTGTCTACCGGTTTTCCCAATTCAGAAAGATTATCTTGAAAATGGAATGCGCTAGCATTTTTGACATTCTGTAGATAGCTGTCTCTGGTTATGTTTAGCGCAGAATAGTCTTGCCATTTGTCGGGGTAGCCAACCTTGACATTGATTTTTGCCAGTTTTTCCAGCGCTTTTTCCTTGGTTGGCTCGCTCATCCAAGGCAGCTGCTTAATGCGCTCCTTATAGGATTCTTTTAGGTTGTTTACCAGGTCAATCATTTTTGCCTTTGCTTCGGCAGGGAAATACTTCTTTACATAAAGTTCACCAATTGCTTCGCCTATTGCTCTATCGGCAGTTGCGGAAACGCGCTGCCATCTTGGGCGGTTTACTTCTTGGCCTGAAAGCTGCTTGCCATAGAAATCAAAATTGTTGGCTTCGAACTTACTGCTTAAGTATGGAGAGTAACGATTAAGAACATTCCACTTCAGGTAAATTTTCCAGCTATCCACCGGAATATTCTTAATCATTTTGCCTAGTTCAGTGAAAAATTTAGGGTTATCGACAATAAAGGATTCAACGTTTTTAACGCCCAGCGCAGTAAAGTATGCACTCCAGCTGATTCCGGGTGCCAACTTCTGCATCTCAGTAACAGTTTCCTTGTTGTACGTTTTAATAGGATCGCGGCGCTCTTTACGGCTCATGGACGATTGAGCAAGGCGGGTTTCTATGTTTAAAACATCTTGGCCAAATTGCTTAGCGTTAGAGGAATCAACACCTGTAAGTTCAAAGGATTTAGCAATGTATTTAAGATATGCAGCTCTTATTTCCTTTGATCTGCTGTCGTTGCCTAGGTAGTAATCACGATCGGGTAACCCCAAACCTCCTTGTGAAAGGTTAGCAATCATGCTGTTGGAGTTTCTTTCGTCCTGAACAACGCTAAAGTTGAAAGCGGGTCGAAGACCCATTGTTTGTAGGGAGGAAATATAACCTTGAATTTCTTCCGGTTTGGATAACTTATCAATGTTTTCGAAATCACCCATTAGTGGTGTAAAGCCAGCATTTTCAATGGCTGTAGTGTCCATTCCTGAAGCGTAAAAATCACCAACCTTTTGTAGATTGGAGCCTTTAGCTGCATTGGTGGATGCGGCAGCTTCCTCCAGAATGCCTTTTACGAAAACATTGTTCTCCTCTTGTAGCTGATCGAAAGATCCCCAACGGGATCTATCGCCAGGGATGGGGGTGTTTTTAATCCAGTTGCCATTGGCATAATCGTAAAAATCTACGCCTGGTTTAATGGACAAATCCATGTTGGCTGGTGAGAATGCCAAGGAGGTTTGCTTGTCTGAATGTCCACAACCCGCTATTCCCAGCAAGGTTGCCATGCCTGCTAAGATCATTAGTTGGTGCTTAGTCATGTTACTTCAATGTTAAGTTATTTATGGTGCTTAGATAGGTTTGGCTGCTAACCGTTTAATTGTGTGGATAAAAATAGGAAAAACAGCTAATACTAAATAAAAAAAGCCACCAAATTGGTGGCTTTCCTCTTTATTCTGTTAACTATTCAAAAAGTTTAAATGCTTTCTGAATGATTGCTATTGCTTCTCGCAACTCCGGTTCGGTAATAACCAACGGTGGGGCAAAGCGAATAATATGATCATGGGTAGGTTTAGCAAGCAGACCTAAGTCGCGCATGGCAAGGCAAACGTCCCAAGCGGTTTTACCATTTTTTGGTCTTACCACAATGGCGTTAAGTAAACCTTTACCTCTAACAAGGTCAACCATGTGGCTGTTGGTCTCTTTCTTAAATTTTTCCATCTCTTCGCGGAAGATTTTGCCCATGCGTTCAGCATTCTCGGCCAAATTCTCATCCTTAATTACGCTAAGAGCCTCAATGGCAACCTTACAAGCTACTGGGTTTCCTCCAAAAGTGGAGCCATGTTCACCAGGCTTAATGCAAAGCATAATGTCGTCGTCAGCAAGAACTGCCGACACTGGCATAACGCCACCAGAAATTGCTTTCCCAAGAATAAGAATGTCGGGATGAACGTTTTCGTGATCGCAGGCTAACATTTTGCCAGTGCGGGCAATTCCTGTTTGAACTTCGTCGGCAATGAAAAGCACATTTTTAGCTTTGCAGAGTTCCTTTGCTTTTTTCAAATACCCTGCATCAGGTACAAATACTCCGGCCTCACCCTGGATTGGCTCAACAAGGAAACCCGCAACATTGGGATCTTGCAGTTCTTTTTCGAGCGCTGGGATGTCGTTGTAAGGAATCTTGATAAACCCAGGAGTAAATGGACCAAAACCCGCATAGGAATCGGGGTCGGTGCTCATGGATACAATGGTTATGGTACGACCATGGAAGTTACCTTCGCAAACTATAATCTTGGCCATACCTTCCTTAATACCCTTTTTACTGTATGCCCATTTGCGGCAAAGCTTAAGAGCTGTTTCGTCGGCTTCTGCACCGGAGTTCATGGGAAGAACCTTGTCGTATCCAAAATACTTGGTTATAAACTCTTCAAATTCTCCAAGAACGTTGTTGTAGAATGCTCGTGAAGTCAGCGTAAGCATTTCTGCTTGCTGTTTCATTGCATTGATAATTCTTGGATGGCAGTGACCTTGGTTTACAGCGGAATAGGCTGACAGGAAGTCAAAATATCTTTTTCCTTCAACATCCCACATGAATACGCCTTTTCCCTTTTCGAGAACAACTGGAAGTGGATGGTAGTTGTGGGCTCCATACTTGTCTTCCCGATCCATGAACTGCTTTGGTGTCATCTTTGTCATTTCAGTTAGTTTATGAGGTTTTTATCTATTTTTTGCGGACACAAGTCTAGCAAAGGTTTTGCTCTTAAACAAGAATCGAAATCATATTTTTAGAAACTTTAACCTATTATATAGCATCATTTTAACTTAAGGGGAAAGAATTTATGAACTGTATGGAGGGAAATACTGTAAGTTCATGCCGGCTTTGTTAACAACAATCCTACAATTTTGTTTTTTTGAAGGTTCCATGAAAAAACGCCGAAAAAGGTGTTAAGTTTTTTCGGCGTAGTGAGACTTTCGAAGTGAGAGATCACCTATTGTACTGTATCGTAGTTACGCTCAGAAAGTTTATTTCCTTTTTCGTCGTAGATTATCCATAAGCCAACTTTTTGGCCATTCTTGTAGGTCATGTCGTAGCGGAGAACGCCATTCTCATCCCAAATAAACCACTTCCCATTCTTCAGACCATTGGTGTAGTTGGCCTCAGCCACTTTCGATCCTTTCTCGGTAAAGGTGAGCCAAGTTCCATCCATTTTTCCATCCTTGTATGATCTAATCTCATTGACTTGTCCATTTTGGAAGTAGATCATCATGGAGCCGCTTTTCTGCCCATTCTCGAATGGAATTTCTGATTTAACTTGACCATTGTCAAAAAGGGTGTGGTAGGTGCCTGTGTATAGTGCTCCTTGGCTATCGTAGTATAAACCATCCTTCCCTTCGGAAATGTTTTGAGAAAATGAAGGCAGGCTGAAAAACATAGCAACGATCAAAATCAGTAATTTCTTCATACTTGTTTCTATTTGTTGCAATCATAGCGAAAATAATTTAGCAGTCAAAGCTAAGTTTTGCTCATGGCCAAACTTTCGCCATTAAAAGGGTTTTCGTTGATTAAGAAATCAAAACCGGTCTGCCATATTTATGGAAGGCCGGTTTCGACTATTCATTATCGAACTTTATCCAGAGCTGCAATTCTAATAAACAGTGTTTTGAGGATCAAAATTGGTCCATCCCTTCATCCAGTTATCGGCATCAGCATCGCTCTTGAAAGCACCAACATAGTTAACTTGGTCGAACCAGCTATTTTGGAGTAAACTGTTGCTAAAAAGGTTTGAATGGCCAATCAGTGGGCTGCTAGCCGTTGGACCATAGTTTGGATTTGAAACGGTGCTGTTTGGCTGATTGAGCTTAATATCTGCAACAAAGCCAAGAGAATCGTTGGCGTTTGCTGGCAGCATGAAGAAGGTATGTGAAAATGAGAGTTGGTTTGGATCGAGCGTTGTTGCATCAGTGGAAAGCTGATCTAACCAAGTCTTATTCTTATCACTACCAATAATGGTCATTCCTGCAAAATAATCGTTCATAACAAACAGATTACCGTTGGTGGCAGCAGACTGGGTAGCGCTGCCCTTGTCGTTCTCAACGATAAGGCCAACTGGATAGCCAGCAATTACAGTGTTAAAAATGTTTTCATGTGAATTTCTGCGAATCTGTGCGCCAGCTTGGAATTGACCTAGACGAGAACCGTTATTTGGATTCATGCCACCACCATCGATGTAATTGGTTGTGTTGGCAAAATTGGCATCTTGTCCAATGGGACCAATGAGGGTAACGTTGCTGAATACAGCTGAGGTAAATGGGGTAGCAGCGCTGCCACTGGCATTGTTGTCCGATTCAAAACCGTTGGAGAGAGACAGGTCGGCTATCTTAGGATCGCGAACACCAAGAAGAAACTGCATATTTCCTGAGAAACCATCGTCGGTATCAAAATCATCGTCCCATCCATGGTACGCAACCAAATACTTGCAATTTACTGAACCACCAAACCACTCATAGGAGTCGTCGTTGGAGTAGGATACCTGAATGTGGTTAACAGTTGTGCCACTACCAACCGAACCCAAGGTCATGCCATTAATTTCTTGATCGGTTGCATAGGGATAACCTGCAAATTCAATACGGATATAACTGTAAACGCCAGAATTGTCAGCATTGTTGGTGCCTCCAAAAACCGTACGCAAACCACCTTCAATGGTCATTTGGCCCTGGTTGTTAACAGCATTACCACACACCACTAAACCGCCCCAATCGCCAGGTTTGCGACTACCCGGTGCCTGAGCAGAAGTCATAACAATAGGCTCAGCAGCAGTTCCTTCTGCAAAAATTTGGCCACCTGGTTCAGCAATTAGAGTTGCCTTGGTAGCCTTGTCTCCCTTTATTATGGTACCTGGCTCAATATAAAGTTGGGAGCCACTTACAACATATACCCAACCCTTAAGTGAGTATGTACCTTTTTTAATAACGTATTTACCCTTTATCTCAAAAGCATCGGAACCATCTCCAATGGTGGTGCCTACCCAAGTAGTTGCATCACCTGGAATAACCGGACCCGATGGAGTTGAGTCACTACTTTTGCTACATCCAGTAGCCAGCGTCACCACAGTCGCTATTGCGAGCACGATGTTCATTGTTGAAGTTTTCATTTTCATAGAGTTTATGGTTAAGATTTGAAACAAGATTATGATGGAAACTTAATTTAGTTAAAACTTAAATGACAATGAGAGAGAGTAGTTTCGCCCAGGATTGTATTTCTGCTTGATTTGGTTTCTGACCTGTGAGGCTCCATTGGAATCTGTGAATTTTGCCGTTTGCTGAAGAACCACGTCATCGTTAAGGATGTTTTTTACTGCACCACTCAGGCTCATGAAATGGGTGAGCTTAATGTTGAAGGTAACATCAACCAAGTTGCGTGGGAGTTCATAAATGTCAGGAACGGAAATGTTTGGATTATTGGCAAGAACACGTCCAACACCTACAATGCGCTCTCCAATAACATTATAAAGTATACCACAGTTAAGTGTATTTTTATTGTTCTGGTAAAACAATCCGGCGTTTATTAGGTAAGGTGATTGCCCTTGCATTGGTCGGTCATGCTCTAAGGTGTTGCTCTGGTCGAATTTTACGCGGCTGTATATGTAGGCAGCGTTGAATGAGAGTGAAAGATTCTTTATGCCAATTGCCTCAAGTCCTTTTTTTAGGTCAATTTCTGCACCAATGTTGTTGGCCGATTTTGCGTTGGTGAAGGAGTAGGTATAGCCACCGGAGTTTTCGTAGTAGGTAGATTCAATAGGGTCCTTAAAGTTTTTATAGAATAGGGCGAACGACACCATCTCACCTGATTTGGGGTATATTTCATATCGTAGGTCAATGTTGTGGATGTATGCAATTTTAAGGTTGGCATTACCTACCACAAAGCTGAAAATGTCAAAATCGTAATATGTTGAGGTTGATAGTTCTCTAAATTCAGGCCTATTTACAGAGGCACCATAAGCCAGGCGCACAAGCTGCTTGTCAGTAATGTTATAGCTTGCATTTATTGATGGAAAAATGTCAGAATGGCTATAAGAGGTCATTTTTGTGTTGAAATTGGTGGGGTCAAGCGACACATACTTGGTAATTTCCATTACATTGTTTTCCAATCGTACTCCGCCGTATATGTTGAACTTTTTTAGAGGAATAGTGATGGCTGCGTATCCAGCCGCAAGCCTGTTGCTGGCTTTATAGCTATCGGTATTGCGGGTATCCTCATAAATATAGACCCCGTTAATTCCAAGGTTGGGTTCGCTAAATACCTCACCGTTCGAAAGGTAGTTTAGCGATTGGTTGGCTGTCGAATTTAGGATGTAGTAGAATGACCTAGTGTTATAGTCCCGATCTTTATATTCACCGTATACGCCAATCTTAATTGTTGGAGCAAAATTGGCCCACTGTGTAATTTTGTATTGGTAATTTGTTGCTCCCGAAAAAACATTTTCTTGGAGTTTGAGGAATAGGCGCTTGGTGTCGTTAAAATCGATTGCTAGTGGGGCAGTAGTATCGGTAATACTTCTATCGCGAGAAATGTCACGCCTGTCGGGTTGATTCATCTTTGATAGTGAGTATCCAAGATCCCAGTCTAATTTTTGATTTTCGTCCAATTTATGATTTCCACTCAGCTGCCCGGAATAGGTTAGCCTGCTGTTATATAAAAATTCCTGTTGCTCTTGGTAAAAACCGCTATTGAATTGATATCCGGTTCTATCAGTTAACCTGTTCTTTCCATCAAGGTTAAGGATATTATGAAATAGAATTTTTGTTCTGCTATTGGGAATATAGGAAAGGTTGAGCATGGTTCCCAATTTCGACTCTACAGTATACTGGTTGTCGTTGTATTTAAAAAAGTAGTTTGGACGATCGTTGACAATGTCATACGATCCGATAAGAGCATTTTCCATATTATGGTATGCTCTATAGGTATGGTTGTAGCCGGAGGCAAACGAAAATCCAAGTGTCTTGTTATTGGCTATGGAGTATTTCCTATTCAGCATGAAAGAAATGCGCTGATCGGGCCGGGCAAACGACTTAAAACTTTCTACGGTCCAACTATTGTTAAAGCCATGCTGGGAAACGTCATTAATTTGCGCTGAGTTTGTTGGTAAATCGTTATTCAAACGGTATGGAACAATTCCGCTTAGGCCTCTGGTTCCATCGTCAACCCCAAGATAATCGAGCCCACCTTTTGGGGCAATTTTGAAATTTTTATATTGAGTTTGATCGTTGAGCCCAAGTCCATAGCCAATTTCCACCGCGTTGGAGTCAGAAACATCCTTAGTGGTTATTTGCACAAAGCCACCTGAAAAATCGGCAGGATATTCGGGCGCCGGTGACTTAACAATTGTGATGTTGTCTATTTGTGAGCTAGGAATCATATCGAATGAAAATGCACGAGAATCGGCTTCTGAACTAGGAACTGCAGAACCGTTCATCCAAACATTATTATAACGCTGCGATAGCCCTCTGATAATGATAAACTTGCCATTTTGTATGGAAATTCCTGGGATTCGTCGAACAACCTCGGAAGCATCTTTGTCCTGAGACTTTGCTATTTGTTGGCTCGAAATGCCGCTCACTACCAGCTGGCTGCTTTTAATGGAGGCAATCATCGAAACCTCCGTGTGGGTCTTTTTGGTACCACTTACTACAACTTCATCAATTTTCTGTGATACCTCATTCAAGGTCACATTTAGCGTGGTTGGTTTACCTGATGCCACCTCAACACTTGAAAAGGTTTGTCGCTGGTAGGAAATAAAGTTTACGCTGATGTTATAAAGCCCCGGTGCTAGATTCCCAAGAACAAATTTTCCATCAAGGTCGGTGGTGGTGCCTGTTGTTGTACCCGCAATAACTATGGTTGCACCTACAAGCGTTTCGCCTGTTTTTTTATCTGAAACAACTCCTTCAATGCTGCCTGTTTGTCCCATCAAGTTTATTACGCTGGTAAGAAGTAGAGTGATACCAATGCACAGTATTTTTATTCTCATTTTGGAATGACGCTTAGGTTGTTTTGATAATTGAATGCAAAGGAAGGCGTTATACTGTGGAATATTATTACTACTGCTTTATCGTTTCATTAAGAGAACATTTCCTTGACTTGGACGATTATTAGCTTTATCTTAATGCGCTGAAACAAGATAATGGGTAGCTTTAAAAAGTTTAATATTAGCGCGATATGGAGCAGGTATATAAGATTTTGTTGGTAGATGACGAGAATGATATTCTCGAATTTGTTGGGTATAACTTAAGGAAGGAGGGGTTTGATGTCTATACAGCAAGCAACGGTATGGAGGCTATACGGTTGGCTGAGGAGGTGATGCCCCACCTAATTCTTCTCGACGTGATGATGCCTGAAATGGATGGTATCGAAACTTGCGAGGTGATTCGCCATAACCCTAAGCTGAAGAATATATTTGTTGCCTTTCTCACAGCTAGAGGCGAGGACTACTCTCAAATTGCAGGGTTTGAAGCCGGTGGCGACGACTATATTGCAAAGCCAATTAAACCAAAAGTGCTGGTGAGTAGGATTAAAGCCATGCTAAAGCGTCTTGACAGCAATATTGTTGATACGAGAGGAGAAAGTCAACTAATTAATATTGCCGGCATTGTTATCGACAAGGAACGCTACATGGTGGTTAAGGAGGGAGAAGATTTAGTTTTGCCGAAGAAGGAGTTTGAACTTCTCGCGTTACTACATTCGAAACCCAATAAGGTATTTACACGGGAGGAAATTTTTTCTTCTATTTGGGGTGATAATATAATTGTGGGGGATCGCACCATCGATGTACATATACGCAAGCTCCGGGAGAAAATTGGCGATGATTACATAAAGACCATTAAGGGAGTTGGTTATAAATTTGTGGACTAGTTCTCTTTTTATTTTCGACAACAAATACTATGTTTGCATGCTTGTTTATTTATTTACCTATCTAATTATGTTTAGAGATGTTTTACACAAGTTGGAATTCTAAGTATGAGTTGGGGATAGAAAGTATCGACAGCGACCACCAAAATTTGGTGAGAATAATCGATGAACTTATTGGTGCTCTTTCAGAAGGGAAAGGCAAGTCAATCACTGAGCCATTACTTAAAAAGTTATCGGACTACACCATCTCTCATTTTAGGAGAGAGGAATTTTTGCTGAAAAGCGCAAATTATGACGACCTTGAATCTCATGTGCGTCAGCACCAATTATTCATTGAAAAGATCAAGGAGTTTCAGCAGAAGCATAAGTCTGGTGCTGAAGGTGTAGCAATTGAAATGATGAAGTTCCTGAAAGAATGGCTTGTTAACCATATTATGGTTATTGATAAGAAATACCAAGGAACTATCAAGGCTAAGATGGGGCTTAAGTAGGTGATGTGAATGTTAAGTTGACTAATTGATAAGAATAAAAAAGGGTGCAGACGGCACCCTTTTTTATTGGATATTATTAGGCTATTCGTCGTAATTGTTGAGAATAAAGTCTCGCTGTGCTTTAAGCAAGTTTATGGTTTGTAACAGCATGTTTTTCGATTCGTTGAGAATACCCAGATAGAGAATGCTATTTCGAGTTCCTGTCTCATTGGACTTAATGCGCTTTATTTGGTTCTTACGAGCAATATTTATGGTTTCAAGGATATCTTGCTGCATGTTGATAACTATTGGAATATCAGTAAAGTCATTGTCAGAAACCATTTTAATTATATGTTCGAAGAGCTTAGATATTTTTAGGTTGATATCCTTGATCTCATTTTGCTGAACTTTATTAAAGCCTTTATGGTTGTTGTCGATGTGCTGAAAGCTTGGCCCAGTTACAAAGGTAAGTGAATGAGCAATTTCACGGAGGTAGTCAATCACCTGCACGTAGAAGTGTCCAGTCTCAACGGAATCGGCGCGGAATTTTTGTAACGTAGTTGTTAAGTTGAGTTTTAACTTTTTAGCATCAAAATTCAGATCGTCAACCCTTGCATTTATTTTTTTGAGCAACTTTCTGTCTTCGGTTGATAAGCCTACCAGCGTTTGATTATAAATTTCAATGGAGTTTTTCAACATTTCCTCCACATCCTTTATGCATTTGCGAACAATGTTAGAATCTTCAAAGGCTAGCTCATCCACCTCCGCAGAGTGACGCTCAGCATATTTTTTCTTATGCAACTTGTGGCTTTTTAGCAAAATATAGCCAGCCAAAACAATTAATCCCACCATTGCCCATTTTCCACCAAAAGAGAGTGCGATTGCAATCATTGACGCAACTGAAAACGCAATGAGCGCAGTAAAAAACCAGCCTGAAATTACTGTAACCACACCGGTTATTCTATACACGGCACTCTCGCGCCCCCATGCTCGGTCGGCGAGGGAAGATCCCATGGCTACCATAAAGGTTACGTAGGTTGTGGAGAGAGGCAGTTTCAGGGAGGTTGCCGTCGATATTAAAATACTCGCAATGGTAAGGTTAACGGAGGCTCGCACGAGGTCGAAGGAGGCATTTGCGGCATTTTTACGCGGATAAACCTTATGGGTCTTGGTTTGATCGAACCTACTTTCGATAAAACGAACAATGGGCCTTGGAGCAATTCGAGCAAGAGAAGCTGTAACTGCCATTGTTTGCCTAACTAGTGAGCGAGAGAATTGCGAAGAACCAAATCGCTCTACACCGCTGTCCTGTCGTGCAAGGTTCACTTCCGTTTCGGTAACCGTTCTAGACTTTTTTGATAGGAAAAGGGTTGCCACCATTATTAGGCCTGCAATAAGCAGATAATAGGTGTTGGTTGCGACTGGTCCGGCTAGCTGCGACATTACCAAATGGTCAGCGGCAACACCTGACGCAGCAAATATTTGATAGGACTTGAGGCCAGCCATTGATACTCCAATGAAGTTAACCAAATCGTTGCCCGCAAAGGAGAGGGCCAATGCAAAGGTGCCCACAAGGACAATTAGTCTGAATATGTTGAAGCGGAAAAATATGGTAATAAGCTGAAGTATTATTGACCATCCTAAAAAGCTTATCAGTAGAATTAGAGATGTTTCATTGTTGAGATAATCAACAATGCTTTGCGGTACAAGTGTTGTTCCCTGTACCCCTTTCATGATAATAAAATAGGTAAGAGCGGTAATGGCAAAACCGCCAAAAATTGCACCAAAATAGGGGTAAGTGCGCTTTACGTTAAATGAAAAGATAATCCTCGCAATATACATCACTACGGTGCCCGTAACGAACGCGACGACTACCGATATGAGAATACCCGAGATTATTGCAAGAGCTTTATCGGTGTTTATATATTGGCTCAAGGAGGAAAGTGAACCTCCTTGGCTAAGTATTTTTACGGAGGCAACCGCAACAGCTGAGCCTAACAGTTCAAATACAAGGGATACTGTGGTGGAGGTAGGAAGTCCAAATGTATTAAACAGATCAAGAAGTATGATGTCGGTGATCATCACAGCCATAAAAATGACCATAATTTCCGAAAAGTAAAACTCCGTTGGGTGGAATATTCCCTTTCGTGCAATTTCCATCATACCACTCGAAAGGATTGAGCCGAGAATTACACCTAGCGATGCTACAATTAGAATTATATAGCGTGGAGCGACTTGGGAGCCTATGGCCGAATTAAGAAAATTAACTGCATCGTTGCTAACGCCTACCACCAGGTCGATTACTGCCAATATTATCAAAACAGTAACTGCTATCAAATAGAAATTGTCCATTTGTAAAGGTTTTCATAAAGTTTGTCCAAAGGTAATCTCCAATTAGACAGTGCACTAATGTTGGTTGTTATTATTAAGCTAAGCGAATATTAACATAAGGTTAACACCGTAAATTTGTTCGGTGGTTTTATTCTTGCAACAAATAGCCATACCAAGAACAAACCCCTGCTATGAAATACATTAGTAGGGGTTATTCTAATTACAAGTTTTCAAAAATCTTCATCAGCTGCTCACGTTTTCTTACGGCGAGTGGGATGGAGGATTTGTCCTTGAGAATAAGTGTTCCACCTTCGGCTTTATCGTAGCGGTCGAGGAAGTTGAGGTTTATAAGATGTGACTGGTGCGCCCTGAAAAAACCGTATGGGCTTAGCATCTCGTCAAATTCCTTCAGCGTTTTAGAAACGAGAAGCTTCGTATTATCCGTGAAGAAGAAGAGCGTATAGTTAGAGCTGGATTCACATCTAATAATATCCTTAACGTTAACCAGATGTATGCTTTCAGCGGTTTTTAGTACAATTTTCTTAAGTTCTGGGGTAACCCCTTGAATGTTGGCCATGAAGGCTTTGAGCTTAATGTTTTCGTCCTCCTTATGGATGGACTCATTGAGCTTTTCAACTGAAGCGATTAGGTCGTTTGGATCTATGGGCTTTAGCAGGTAATCGAGCGCGCTAAATTTAAATGCCTGTATGGCATACTCTTCATACGCGGTGATGAAGATAAATTTGAAGTTTATAGACTCAAACATTTGAAGCAGGTCAAAGCCTGTTCCATCGGTCAACTTAATATCTAAAAGCACGAGGTCTGGATTGTGCTTTTTGATAGCTTCGTAACCGGAGGCTACGCCGTCAGCCGTAGCAGTCAATTCGAGATTTGGGCAGTATAGCGTCACCATGTTGCCAATGGCTTCTCTGGCCATCACCTCGTCGTCGATAATTAGAGTTTTCAACATATGCTAAAATTTTGTTCAAGTTAGGGATTTCTAAATGATGTTTCAACCCATTTGTAGGGAATTTTAAATGTTACCTTAGTGCCATGCAGTGAATTATCAATGTTACCAAGGTCTACAATATCCATGCTGATTTTTCCTTTTTCCAACTTATTTAGATTTTCGAGTCGTTCTTTCGATATTTTGGTGGCGAGGGAGATATGGCTCTTTTGTCCCTCTTTTTGTAATTCCATTGCTTTGTTAATGCCAATGCCATCGTCCTCCACCTCAATCAAAATAAGATCGTCGTTCAGTAGGTAGCGAATTACAATATGACCTTTCCCTGCGACCGAGGTAAGCCCATGTTCTATCGCATTTTCAATAAATGGTTGGGTAAGCATGGGTGGAATAGTCATACTCTCCCGCTCAATTTCAGGATCAGCCTCAATTGCAAACTCAAATTTTTCATCAAATCGTAGAGCTTGCAATTCTAGGTAGTGCTCAAGGGTTTTTATCTCCTTGCCGATGGTTGTATACTTATTTCTAGAATTTTCGAGGATCAAACGTACTAGCTTGGCAAAGCTAGCCAAATATTTTCCTGCCGATTTTGGATCGTTACGAAAAATATAACTTTGTATTGCAGTAAGGGAATTAAAAATGAAGTGTGGATTCATTTGGCTAAGCAGGAGCCGCTGCTCAAGTTCTATCGTTTTTTCTCTAAACTTAATCTGTTCCCTAACAATTTTTATCAGGCTGTAGGTGCCGAAACTAATGGCAAGAAGTGAAATTGAGAAGAACCACCACGACTTCCAAAAGGGTGGTTGAATAATGATGGTAAGTTCCTTTGGTGCAGTGTTCCAAACACCATCGCTATTGGAGGCTTTGACTTTTAGGTGATAGGTTCCGGGCGCAAGATTGGTAAAGATGGCGGTTGATTGGTTACCGTTATTAATCCATTTGTTATTTAGCCCTTCGAGAAGGTAAGAATATTTTATTTTCTCGGAATTTGTAAAATCGAGGGAGGCCATGTTTATTGTGAGGTAGTTCTGGTTGTGTGGGAGAGTTATAGAATTGTTTTGGGTAAAATCGTTACCCAAAAGTTGATTGAAAACCTTAATTCCAGAAAGTTCTACTTGTGGTGGTTTTTGGTTGATTGTTATTTTCGATGGATTGATGATGTTAAACCCATTTTTGCCACCCACCACCATGCTGCCATCATGCAGCCGGATCGACCATCGGTTAAAACTATTGCCCTGAAGTCCATCCGATTCGAAGTAGGATATATTAGTCCCATTTTCCGGATTAACAGCATAGAGTCCATTGTCTGTGGCAACCCATAGGCGACCTTCGTAATCTTCAATAATAGATTTTACCTTTTGGTTCTGGAGGTTTTCAATAAATGGTAAGGAGAGTTTCTGACCCCACCGATTGTAGCAGAATAGTTTATTGCTCACTACCCAAACTCGTTGCTGCGAATCTTCGTAAATCTGAGCGATGGGAGAGGTACCTTGGATAGGTTGGTTATCGGGACTAAGGAAAAGGTGCTTTACCTTTAGGTTGTCCATATTTACAATGCTAATAGTGCCATATTCATCCCCAACCCAAAGTTGATTGTCTACTTTGCATGCCGCGGTGAGCTTGTTTGAGAAAATATTTACAGTGTCTGGGGTATTAAAGTATTTGACTGTCTTCTTTCCTGGATCTAATGTCACTAAACCATTTTCTGATCCTAGCAAAAAATCTCCATTTAGGTAGGCTCCGCACAGCATTTCAGCATTTACACGATCTCCATGATCTGAATTAAAAACAACGAAGGAGTTTTCTCCATTTGCCTCGAATATTTTGTGGTTCGACAGCAACCATCCCTTTTGCCCGTTTGCCGTAAAAATGTCCTTGATAATCAGGGGACGTTTTTCGTTTTCGGATTGCGACCTTGCATAAACTTCCTCAAGCTTCAATGACTTAATGTTGAGGATATTCAATCCCAAGTTAGTGGTGATGTAGATATTGGATCCGCACTTTGCAACCTTGGAGATGATGAACTTATCGTCGAGGCTCAGCCTCCTCCATGAGTTGCTGTCATTGGGCTTAAAAATAATTATATGGTTTTCAGCGGCAATAAATACAGTGTTGGTTTGTTCGTCATAGAAGGTAGTACATTGCCTACCAAGGAGAATGTTAATGGCCTGATCGGATTGGGTGAATGGTGTTGCTCCTTTTGTAGATATGTTGAAAAGGTAGGGGCCCTCATCAGTGCCAAGAAGAAGCGAATTTTTAAAGGCATTGGGTGTTATTGAATTTACGCTTACCGGAAATTTTTTTCTGTATATTGGAATGCTAGTGACCTTCTTCGATTTAGCGTCAACCATTATGAGTCCCGAAGAAGTTCCAAACCAAACAACATTATTGCTGTAGGTTGAAGTTAAAATAGTTGGTAATTGTTCGATGGAGGCTGATGCATGATAAATATATTTGAACTGTTCTGTTTGCTTATCAAAAAGGTAAATGCCAGAAGCATAGGTTCCTATCCATAATTCATTTCGGCTCACATCAGCGGTGAGGCTGGTAATGATTTTTCCTAGCGGTTGGTTGGTCGGAATAAACTGATGGGGAGTGAATTTCTCTGTTTTGGTATCAAATATTAGCAGACCATCCCCGCCAAATCCGGAAATCCAAAGTTTCCCATTCTCACCAGCAGTAATTTCATTTATCGCACTTAGATGCCTACTGTTAGGATAGTACATTTTAAAAGCAGATTTGAAGAAATTTAGTCGTCCCAGCCCGGCTATTCCTTTAAAACCTATCCAAACATTTCCCTTACCATCACAAAACAGAGCAGTTATGTCATTGGATGGCATTCTAATGCTTTTAGAATTAGTGGTGTAGTTGGTAAATACCCCTTTTTCCATGTCGAAGGAATTTAGACCAGCATCTGCGGTGCCAATCCAGATAGTACCACGTTCGTCCTGAGCAAAAGCAGTTGTGTTGTTCGAGCTAAGGAAGTTTTCCATCTCTGGGAGATGAAAGTAGTGTTCAAACTTATACTTGTTTGGACTGAATTTGCTTATACCTTCGGCTGTTCCCACCCATACTGTACCTATTTTGTCTACAAATATTTTATTGACATGATTATCGGTAAGCGAGGATGGATTATTGGGGTTATTGTTTAGAATGGTATAAATCCTTTGCTTTGGATCGAAACGGTAAATTCCCATTTCTGAAGTACCTAACCATATCATTCCTTTAGAATCCAGGCCCATAGTGCTTGTGGGCTTAGAAAATACCTTAAAGAAGGTTTCTTGAACTGGGTCAAAAATGTAGGTTCCTTCGTTGGAGGCCAGCCAAAGGGTTCCAAAGGCATCCTCCAAAATATCGTTAACACCTTCCAATTTTTTTCCAGAGGGGTCTAGTGGTGAGCGTTTAATTTGAAGCAGCTTGCGGGTTCGTGGGTCATAGCGAAATGGGCCAATCGATGGTCCACCAAACCAAATATAACCTGATTTATCAATATAGAGCAAATGCTTTTTACTTAAAGAACCGTAGTCTTTTGGATGGTTAATCGTTTCATGAAGGGTTGTTTCGAAATTAAAATGGTGCAGAATGCCGGCACCTGTTTCAACCCAAAGATCACCTTCCGCATCAATGGCTACAGCATTAATCTCTGATTCTGAAGCATTCGTATCCTGGGTTGGTTTGAGAAAGTGGTGAAAAAACTTCTCCTTTTTCCTGTCGAAATAGTTGAGACCATTGGCCGTTCCAATCCAAAGATTGCCATCCTTGTCCTCACAGAGACTGGTAACAAGGTTATTTGAAAGGCTATTGCTATCGAGCGGGGAGTTTTTATAAATCACCATTCGTAGTCCATCATACCTATTCAACCCGTTGTCGGTTGCAAACCACAGGTAACCATACTTGTCTTTAATGATATCGAAAGTTTGATTGCTGCTTAGCCCTTTATGCGTAGAAATGTTATCGAATTTGGTAAGAAAATCCTGTTTATACCGAGGCAGAGGTCGAGGTATTTGCTGGGCAGCAGCAGAGATAGTGGCAAGAGTTATAAGGAGGGTTAGGAATTTTCTCATGGTAAACATGTAGATCAACGTAGGGCAAATTGTGGAAATGGAATTGGATATTTTTAAATAGAACGTTTTGTGATTATACCATTTTAGAGATGATTGTTTGTTGCAAAATAGTAAAAAAAGTTACGCCTTTATTGCAATTGAAGCAAAAGAGCCAATCGGAATAGAATCCGATTGGCTCTTTCGATCACAATGCTATAATTTGCTATTGCTTGTTCGCTTCAGCAAAGGCCTTTCCGGCTCGTAAAGCCTTTAGGTTGGTTTCAACGATCTCGGGCCCCTTCTTGCCAAAGAGTTGGCGAATACCATCCTCTAGACTTTCGAATGAAGTCTGAAGGTAAGGAGAGGCTGCTCCTAACATCACAATGTTCGATGCTCTTGCGCTACCAGCCTCCTTGGCAATGGCATCAGCATCGAGGGCAATTGCTCTTGGCAGCTCCTTTATTTTCTTATTCAGCGCCTCTATACTTGGGTAGTCGTTGATATTATTAAAGGGAGTGAGGTTGGTTACCACGGTTCCTTTGCTCGAAAGGAAGGGGAGGTAACGCAACGCTTCCATCGGTTCAACCGAAAGAATTAGGTCTGCGCTTCCCAATGGAATCAAGTCGGATGCAATCTCCTTATCTGAAATTCGTAAGTGGCTCTGCACATCTCCACCACGTTGGCTCATACCATGAACCTCTGATTGCTTCAGAAAGAGGTTTTTCGAAACGGCAGCATGTCCAATAACAGCTGCAATGGAAAGAATTCCTTGTCCTCCTACACCAGCAAGTATGATATCTGTCTTCATTGTTTTTTCGTTTGATGTGATGAGTTAGTTATCCTTTTTTTCTTCCCGCTTGCGTCGTGCAAAGGTTTGAATGCACTCCCTTCTCGGAATGAGCACCGAAACGCCTTGGTAAGCCAGCTCCTCTTTCATAATGGCCACATTTTCCTCGTGGTTCTTCTTGAGTGGATTCATTACGCGAAGATGATTGGGATCAACGCCAAGGCCTAAACAAATCTGCTCAAGTCTTCCGGTGGCCGCAGAGTGCTGCCCACCAGTCATTCCAGTTGTTGAGTTATCCGAAATAATAATGGTAATGGGCGTATTTTCGATAACTGCGTCAAGCAAACCGGTCATGCCCGAGTGTGTAAAGGTGGAGTCACCAATTACGGCAACGGCAGGAACAAGTCCGGCATCGGCAGCACCTTTTGCCATGGTGATGGAGGCGCCCATATCCACACACGAGTTGATGGCATTAAAAGGGGGTAAGGCTCCAAGGGTATAGCATCCAATATCTGCAAAAACTCGCCCTGTGCCATACTCGGCTATGGCCACATTTAGGTCTTCGTATACGTCGCGGTGGCCACACCCTTGGCAAAGGGCCGGTGGTCGTTGTTTTACCTCATCAGGAATGGGTGCTCCCTCTTCCATTTTAATACCCAGCGCTTTGGCAACAATATTGGGATTAAGCTCGCCGTCGCGTGGAATGGTTTGGTCGAGTCGACCATGGATTGGCTTAGTGGTGCTGATATAGCCCTTCAACATCTCCTCAATAATAGGATATCCATCCTCTAGAACCAAGATTTGATCGCAGTCCCGATAGAGATGCTCCACCTTCTTACGAGGAAGAGGGTATTGGCTTATCTTTAGGATAGGATGTGGGCAGTTACGCTCTGGATAGCACTCCATGAGGTAGTTGTAGGAGATGCCTGTTGCAATTATGCCTAACTTCTTGTTGGGAGCATCAATAAACTGGTTGAATGACGACGCCTCTGATGCCGCTTCCATATTAGCTTGACTGCCAAGGAGCAACTTGTAGTTTTTACGTGCAATGGCGGGAAGCAGCACAAACTGACGTGGGTTTGCTGGGAGTTTAAGCGTATTCTCACCTACTTTTTCCTTGGTGGCAACGCCCGAACGGGAGTGAGCCATACGGGTGGTAATGCGAATCATTACTGGCACGTTGAAGCGCTCCGAGAGTTCAAAGGCTGAGTAGGCCATGTCGTAAGCCTCCTGCTGGTTGGATGGTTCCAAAATTGGAATCATGGCGAACTTTGCATAGAAGCGGGAGTCCTGCTCATTTTGTGACGAGTGCATGGAGGGATCGTCGGCTGAAACCACTACTAAACCACCATTAACTCCAGTGATGGAGGCGTTGATAAATGGGTCGGCAGCTACGTTTAGACCAACGTGCTTAAAGCAAACCATGGATCGTTTGCCAGCATACGACATGCCAATGGCGGTCTCCATTGCAGTTTTCTCGTTGGCAGACCATTGCCGATGGATATTCTTTTCGGCGGCCTGCTTCGATCCCTGAATGTATTCCATTATCTCGGTGGATGGCGTTCCAGGATAGGCATAGATTCCAGAAAGACCTCCGTCAATAGCACCTTGGGCTATTGCTTCGTCACCTAACAGAAGCTCCTTTTTCATAAGCTATTATAATATTTTTTAGAAGTAGTTCGTGCATTGATTGATTGAAAGCAAAATTATGTATTTTTATTTAAGCCTCCAACTGATAGTTGTCATAATAGCTAATATTATAAACCAAATGTTGCGATTTGATGGAAAATTGTAATTGGATGTTTGTTGGACAGTCTCCATCATATGGTAGTAAGGCAGATTGCCGCAAAGAGTATAGGTTAATATATAAATCGCTCTTGAAGTGAATATTACTGCTATAATATTCGATGCCACCTTCTTTGGATTAATTGGCAGGAGTTGCTGCTTTAATTGGAAATACTTCTTGAAATGGTGCCAACAAGAGACGTTCGATTTGACACATAATAATAGATGACCCTCTCGGAAACCGAGTTGGGATCAGCCTACTCTCAAAAATAAATGGGCGTATTTCAGCGAGAAAGAAAAATGTATTAGGAATAAACAGTAATCACAACTGTTCTTCGAACGCTGTGATTTCTAAACTCACAAAGGTAGATTCCCTGCCAGGTACCCAATGCCAGCTGGTGGTTTGTGACCGGAATGGTAAGGCTTGGGCCAAAGAAGGAAGATTTTATGTGAGCAGACATATCATCTGTTCCCTCAATGGTGTGCGTGAATTTAGGGTAGCCATCAGGGATAAGCTCGTCTACAAAAGTGCGTAAATCGTTTCTTACCGAAGGGTCAGCGTTTTCGTTGATGGTGAGTGCCGCAGATGTATGTTTAATGAAAAGGTTAACCATGGCAATTTCTGGAAGAGGTGGCAACGCCTTCTCAATAAGGTCGGTTATGAGGTGGTAGCCTCTGCTTCGCTGCGGAAGTTCAATAGTTACTTGGGTTACCATATTATATCAGTTTTTTTATGTGTTCATTAACAAAGTCGAAACAGAAGTTTTCCATTTCGTTGCACAGCGCACGGTAAAATGCTTCGCTCACAGTGGGTTCTGCTGGTGTTATTGGAAAATGGTGAACGATTATCAGGGGATTACCTGTGAGCATACCTTTTGCTTGTTCCGCTTCTGCTGAAAGTATTATTACAAAATCGGGGGTGAAGTCCTTAATCTCATCAATTGATTTGGACGTGTATTTAGTAATATCAATTACAGCTTCCATCATTGCATTGGCAGCCTCCCAGTCCAGGCTACCTTTAGATATGCCAGCACTTTTTACTTCAATGGCACCCTTGCCATAATAGCTCATCCAACCTTCCGCCATTTGGCTTCGACAAGCGTTGTTGGTGCTGAGGAGAAGAACTTTTTTCAAATCCATGAATTCTGATACAGTTAAAGTTGTGTTGTCGGCAAAGTTACACGAATTTCGAAATGTAGTGGCAATGGGTAATATGCTCACATGGGGTAAATGCGTATCTTCGAGCAATATTTTTAATAAATTGGTGTTTTTTTTGAAATTCTATTACGAATGAGGTTTCTCCTTTATTCCTTTTTCCTGCTCGCTCTTACATCCTTTTCGGCAGTGGCACAAAATGAGGTTGAGTTAAGCGGCGTGGTTAGTGACTCCCTGGGTAATGCTATTCCATATGCCACTATAACAATCGAGGGTACCAATGCTGGATGTAGCGCCAACGAAGCTGGCGAATTTAAGCTACGTGTTCCAACAGGAGTTGGGGTAACGCTGGTTATTCAATCGGTTGGTTATCAGCGACTGCAAGTTAATAGGACTTTTAATGGTAAAAAAAGTGAACCAATTGCTTTTATGCTTACGCCGAAAGTTACAACGCTCAGCGAGGTGTCCGTTATCGGGAATGATAAGAATGCCGGTAATTCAACCATGATTAACCCTAGGATAGTGGAGCTTATGCCCAACGTTGGAGGTGGCTTTGAGACCATACTTAAGAGTATCCCAGGAGTGACCAGCAACAATGAACTTAGCTCTCAATATTCGGTTCGTGGGGGCAGTTTTGATGAAAATTTAGTATACATCAACGATATCGAAGTTTACCGTCCTTTTCTAATGCGTAGCGGTCAGCAGGAGGGGCTTAGCGCCATAAACCCCGACATGGTGGCATCCGTGGAGTTTTCCACAGGAGGATTCGATGCAGACAAGGGTGACAAGATGTCGTCGGC
>DATKVT010000002.1 GCA_035529935.1 Williamwhitmania sp.
GTATACCAGAGAAATATCTTCATATATCCTTAAATCCTCATCAAAATAATTAAGTTGAATTAGTGCATCTCGATTGATGAAAAAAGTAGGTGAGTTTAAAAATAATGGAATCCTTACATAGAATCTTAACTGCTCCTTATGATCCAATGCAAAGTAATGTTTTCTTAGGTTTAAATACTCATCATAAACATTCTCAATTAGTCTGCTATCTTGATCGATGTAGATAATTCTTGAAGAAACAATACGAACTAAACTATTTGATTTTACAAATTCGATATTATCTTTAATACAATTACTACACAAAACATCATCTCCGGCTATAAATTTCAACCAAGTTCCTCTAGCCATCTTTGCACCACGATTACAATTAGCAGGTATCCCTGTATTTTTAAGAACAGAGAGCAACTCTACTCTTACAAATCGAAGCCGATTCTTACTTATCCATTCTTGGCAAATTTCAACTGTATTATCGGTGGAGCAATCATCGCTTACTATCAACTCAATTTCCTGATGGGTTTGCGCCTTCGCGCTTTCAAGTGTTTCGACTATATATTTTGAAGAATTATAGGTAATAACTACTATGGATACCAGTGGCTGTTTGTTTGTACTCATTATCTCCATTTATTTACCGGTAAATCGTTTTATTACTGTGGAAAGCGCTGCTTTTAAACCAATTCTTCTATCCAATTCCCTAAAAGAGTAGAGGATAGAAAGTATTATTAATAATATTCCAATGATATAATTTACCGGAGCTACCGTTGTTTTTATAACCACAAAGGCAGCAACTCCTAAAACTAGCTGAATACCAAACACCTTGTAAAATGCTGCATCGAATGCGAATGCATACTTCACCCTAGCCACCACATATACCTGTATCGCATAAATAAAGTAAGTGAGCAAAAAGGAGAATCCAAGACCATTCAGGCCATAATACTTATAGAAGAGGAGATTAAATGCCAACAGGTAGAAATTAGTAATTAGCTCATTCCAAAAAAACAGCTTGCTAGCACCCTTGGCCAAAAATATAAACGCAATTGACCAGCTCACCGCTTTAAACAAAATACCAAGGGCTGCCCAGTGAATCATCCCGTTTACTCCAACAAACTTACTTGAGTAGAGAACAATTACAACCCAGTTTATCAATACTAGGAAAATAATGATTATCGGTGCCAAAATTAGAATGGCCACCTCTGCCTGCTGGTTAATGGCTTGGTTTGTTTTTTTCCTGTCATTCGCCACCCCTGCCAACCGTGGGTAGTAGTCCGTACCCATTGCAGTAAACACCAGCCCCACATAGGTATTAACAATGGCAAAACCAGCATTATACAATCCAACCTGCGCAACACCTCCCGTATGGCTTATGAATATGCGAACTATGTAGGCAACACCCAAGGTAATTAGGCCTGTGACACTAATGGTTAAACCCATCTTAAGCATCCCACGTCCCTGCTCCACCGTTTGAGCACGGCTTACCTTAACGGGTAGAATGGCCACCTTGTGCGAGAAGTACCAAGCCACCAGCATGGCAGTAATCGAACTAATGATAAGGGCTGGAACAATACCCCTTACGCCGTAGATGTAGTATATGGGCACCGAAATAAAAAGACCCATTAGGCTACCCGTCATGTTGGCCTTGGCGAGGTAGCTCAACTTACGCATCCCC
Source organism: Williamwhitmania sp. (assembly GCA_035529935.1). Taxonomy (NCBI): domain Bacteria; kingdom Pseudomonadati; phylum Bacteroidota; class Bacteroidia; order Bacteroidales; family Williamwhitmaniaceae; genus Williamwhitmania; species Williamwhitmania sp. The sequence goes on from DATKVT010000002.1 coordinate 1,664, forward strand.
TGCAGCACTACCAACCGCCCGGTGGTGAGCTGCTGGAAAAGCAGGGTTATGGCCAGCCAAACAAAGGCAACGGTGTAATCGGAATTCCCAAAGGTGAGCAGGCTTAGCCAGTGCGAAAAGATGAGGGTAACCAAGGCCCCCAACACTCCGGTTATCCATACCCAACGCTGCAGCACGGTAACTATGGTGGCAATGCGGGTTTCGTCGCCGGTGGCGTTGGCGGCCGCCACGTCCTTTACCGCGCTGGTACCCAACCCAAAGTTTGTTAAGCCGTTTATTAACCCGGTAGTGGAGGTTAGCAACCCTGCAATACCCATACCTGCAGGACCCAACAGCACCGCAATAAACTTGGAGCGTATTATGCTAACTATAATGGTAAATACCTGCACCCCACCAAAGATGGAGGTGGCTTTCATTATTTGGCGGTAGGAGGTTTGCTGTTCGGACATTCGTTGTTTCTGATTCCTGATTCCTGATTCCTGATTTCTGATTCCTGATTTCTGATTTCTGATTTCTGATTTCTGATTCCTGGTTGTTCAATGAATAACTAGAAATTAGAAACAAGAAATAAGGAACTCTACATCTATTTTTTCTTTTTCAAACCTTGGTATTCCGATTTTGAGAGGTAACTTATGAATCCGGCAATCCGAGGTATTAAGTGCAGAGAGTCTCCAATTAGTTCGTCATACTTCTCCTTAGTAATATGTCCGGCATCAAAAATTCGATGCAACTGTGACCTAGTCTCGCCCAGTGAACCCTTTGAGATGTATAGAAATTGAATGAACTCCTTATTGCCATCACGTTCAAACCCCTCTGCAATATTGTCCATTATCGAACCACTCGATCGTAAAACCTGATCTTTCAATGAGTAATCTGTTTTCAGACTTGTATTCTCCGAAATCCACCTGATTTTCGCACACAAATTGCGAGCCTCTTGCCAAATTTCTAAATCCTCAAACTTAGTTATGGTCATGGTGATTTATGATTTCTGGTTCCTTGCTAACCTCCGAACAATGAGAAACTAGAAATTAGAAACAAGAAATAAGGAACAATTTTGAATAACTAGAAACGAGAAATTAGGAACTCTACGAAAACCTATTTATTTGATTTACTACGCATTGAATCTCCTCCTTCGTCATCACCGGACTCATGGGTAGACTTAGCACCTCTCTATGAATTTGCTCAGTAATGGGGAAGGTTAACCCATTCCACTGACTATACGCCAGCTGCTTATGTGGTGGAATAGGGTAATGAATCAGGGTTTGGATTCCACTCGCGCTTAAGTAGCTCTGTAATTTATCGCGTTGAGTATTTCGGATTACAAAGAGATGCCAAATGTGGGTGAGATTATTCCTGATTTCTGATTTCTGATTCCTAATTTGGCTTCGCCGACCTGCCCGGCCAATTGACGGTACTCCCGAACTCGGTTTTGGCTCCTGAAATAATTGAGGAAGAACTATTTCTGGATTGGTTATGTTGTCGCAGTAGTATTGTGCTATTTCGCGTCGACGTTGGTTGTCGGCATCCAGCCGCGGCAGCTTAACGCGGAGCACTGCAGCTTGAATCTCGTCGAGACGGGAATTTAAGCCTTGGTAAATATTTTCATACTTCTTTTTGGAACCGTAGTTGGCCAGGGCCCGAATGGTTTCGGCCAACTCATCGTTGTTGGTGGTAACGGCTCCCCCATCGCCCAGCGCACCCAAATTCTTTCCGGGGTAAAAGCTGTGACCGGCAGCATCACCCAGCGAGCCCGTCCTTAGCAAAGGTGCACCGTGTTTCACTGTGTAGCTAGTACCAGCGGCTTGGGCGTTATCCTCAATTAGCCTAAGGTTATACCTCTCCACCAACCGCTCAATTTCGGGGTGCATGGCGCATTGGCCGTAGAGGTGCACAATCATAATCCCCTTGGTGCGCTCGGTAATCCTTGCCTCAATAAGCGATGGATCGATGTTGTAGCTGTTGATATCCGGTTCTACTAACACAGGCTTTAGCCGGTTGTCGGTAATGGCAAGTATGGAGGCAATGTAGGTGTTGGCCGGAACAATAATCTCGTCCCCCTCGGCCATTACACCCAACTCTATGTAAGCCTTAAGGATTAGCCGTAGCGCATCGAGCCCGTTGGCCACCCCAATGCAGTGCTTAGTCCCAATATATTCTGCATACTCTTTCTCGAAGGCATGCACCTCCTCACCCAGCAAATACCAACCCGAGCTAACCACGCGCTGAACAGCCTTAGTTAATTCAGGTTCAAAACTGTTACTTATTGCTTTTAAATCCAGAAATGCTACCATTTAGATAGAAAGTTTAAAATTCATTAATCTGCCATGGATAGCCCCGATTTTCGGTTAAATAATCCCTCCAAGGATATATCAAATTTCCATCATCGTCACGAATATCCCGAACCGACTTAATATCTCTTCCCGGATTTCCAACAACTAAGCGTTCATCCCCAACATCCTTGGTTACCATTGTCCCTGCCCCCACTATTGCGTTTCTTCCTATGGTAATCCCTGGCAGAATTGTAGTTTGAGCAAATATTTGTGCATACTCTTTAATTCTTGTCACCTGAAAATCACCAATTGGCGGATGCTTAACGTTAGTAAGAACAACAAATGGGAATATCCATACATAATCCTCAATAAAATTATTTTCACTAAGCATCACCTTGCTATGTATTCTCACATAGTTGCCTATTGTTGCCCTTCCTGGTAGTTCAGAAGATGATCCAAAGCTCGTATGATGACCAATTATTGTTTTCTCTCGAATAATAGCATGGTGACCAGTTTGGAAAAAATCCCCAATTACAACATCCTCATATATTGTTGTAAACGATCTTATTATAGCATTTTTGCCAATAATTGTTTTTTTGAACTCATGAGTATTTGGGTTCTTATAAAACATAGCTGTGGGTTCACCAATAATGCAATAAGGTCCGATAAATGCATTATCCCCAATCTCAACATTGTCATAAATGACTGCACCCTCACCGATAGATACATTTTTTCCAATGGTCGCTTTCTTGCTTACTACATAGTGTCTAAATGGTTCCATGAATTATCTCTTTGAATACAGTAAAATCTTTATAGTTGCGTAAATAGTCAGCCTCATCATAATTAGTAGAAGCTAGAACCAAGCAAACCGCTCCCGACGAAAATTCAAAGAGTTCACGCCAAATACCAGGAACAATCAGCAGTCCAAAGTCGGGGCGGTTGAGTGTAACCACCTTTCGGTTTTTTCCATCATCGAGCAATACGTCGAAAGCTCCGCTGGCGGCCACCACCAGTTGGTAGAGGTTCCGGTGTGCATGGCCCCCGCGCGATTCGCCACCGGGAATGTCGTAGAGGTAGTAAACACGTTTTATGTCAAACGGGAGGTTCTGCTCGCCCTCCACAATGGTGATATTGCCAGCACGGTTATGAGTCTTGCTCAAGGGCATTACCACGCAATCGAAAATAGTGCTGCTCATAACCCTTTGAATTTTAGGAACTCATCGTAGCTGCGAATATAATCTTTCTCCGAGTATGCTGTGGAGCTAAGCACCATTGCAACAGAGTTGGTGGAGAAGTTCTCCATGTCGCGCCAAAGCCCGGCCGGAATATATAGCCCAACGTAGGAGCGGTTCAGGGAGTATTTTTGCTTCTGCAGGCCATCGTCCACCACCACATCGAAGCTGCCGGAGAGGGCCACAATGAGCTCCTGCTGCTCCTTAAAGGCATGTCCGCCCCGCACCTCACCTCCCGGAACGTCGTAAATCCAGTAAACCCGCTCTATCTTAAACGGAACGTGGTTCTCCTCCTCAATAAACGAGAGGTTTCCTCTAGGATCGAGGAGCTTGGGGAGGTTGATTAGCTGAACGGTTGTGGTATTCATTCTAATTTCTAATTTCTAATTTGGCTACGCCGAACTCGCAAGCTCGGTTCTAGTTCCCAATTTCTGGTTTAGTTTAGCTTCGCTGAGCTCCCTTCGGTCGGTTGGCTTCGCCGAGCTCGCTTCGCTCGGTTCTGGTTCCTAGTTCCTAGTTTCTAATTTCTAGTTACTCTCACTATTCACTTCTCGCTATTCACTTCTCACTATTCACTTCTCACTATTCACTTCTCACTATTCACCTCTCACTCTTCACCTCTCACTCTTCACCTCTCACTATTTCCCAATGGCCACCCTTCGCGGGGCCGATTCTTTTAAGCACGCCCTTATCCTTAAGTTTTTTTATATTTTCTTGAGTTTTCCTATGAGAAAGACCGATGGTTTTTGATATTTCGAGTGCCGAAATTTTTGGATTTTCAGTAATACTTTCAACAATTTTCTTTTGGGGCATTGTTAGATTTTCTACGACCTTTTCTACGACCTTTTCTACGACCTTTTCGTTTATTTCGTGGAATTTAGAATATACTGTAACCCTGAAGCCATGCTGAAAATTCTCAAATTTTGGCTCAGGCAGGCTGTTTACCAAAAAATTGTGGGTAATCCTCCTTACGCCGGATCCATACTTTTCGATTAACCCCACCTCCTTGAATAAGGTTGCGATCTGCTTATTACGCGTTATTGAAGAGTAATTACCGCTTTTTAGTTTATCCACCGTTAGCGGGTGAAGCAGCCCTCCTGGATTAAAAAATTCTATTTTATCATCGAATATTTTAATGATTGAGTCGCTGCTATGGGAATAGTCACGATGAACAATCATATTTAAAACAATCTCTCTCAAGGATTCCTGTGGATAGTCATACCTCTCTTCGCGTTGAGCTTTGCCCGTAATGATGTATGCCTTTTTGATATGTTTGCCAATAAATGAAAGGATAGATTCAACCTGACCAAGCAAGTCCCCTCGAATAGTCAATCCATCGCTAATGGACGTTTCTGTTTCGAAACGCCCGAGCTCGACCGTCGAAAGCAGGGTGTCGTTTTTACAAAAAAGAAGGTAGCAGGCAATGGTGATCCTGCCCTCCCTGATAAACTCAAACTTCTTTAGCACATCAAGGGGAGTATCATCAATAGGTATAAGTCGATTTTTATTTGCCAGAGATATAAACCGGGCTACCTTTTCCATTGAAATGTCATCAAGCGAATGGTTATAATCAATGGCATAATCCCAACTTGTATTAAAAGTAATCTGGTGAAGCTGCACAACCTCACCAACTGTAAGCAGATGATTTGAATTTTTAACGCGCTTATAATACCTGCCCTTAAATGAAATAGGCTTTATGGGATACTCCTGTACTCTAATGATCAAAATGTGCTTAGTGTCAACGTTCAGTGATTCAATATCAACAAAAACTGATGGATTTGTCTTGTTTTTTATTTCGTTAACGATTTTTTGAATTGTCTCCTCACCAACATGAACCCCAATTAACTTTTTCTTATTGTCGATACCAATGATTACAATTCCACCAACAGTATTTGAGAATGCAACCACGGTTTCAATAACCTCATCGTTGAAGCTGCTTTTCAACTCCAATCTGAGCCCTTCTCCTTGCCTAATTACTTCTTGTATCTCCTTCAGGGTCATTCTAATACTGCTACTGCTAAATCCCATGCCACCTATTGGACAGCTTGGCATTCCCCATAATAAGCTTCAGCACCCGCCAGGAGGTATTCTCCACAAGGTAATCCTCGGCAATATTTTTATAGCCACCACGCTTATGCTCCTCAACCGCAAGGGCAATGGAATCGAGCACCACCTGTGGGTCAAAGCCCGAAAGAATTATGGTTCCCGCATCCTGTGCCTCGGGTCGCTCCATGCTCTGCCGTATGGAAATTGCGGGGAAGTTCAGCATGGCCGACTCCTCGCTAATGGTTCCGCTATCGGAAATGGTGCAAAGGGCGTTCTGCTGCAAATGAACGTAGTCCAGAAAGCCAAAGGGTTTCATAAAGGAGATACGCTTATCCATTGCCATATCGGTAATCTGCTCCATGCGCTTCAGCGTGCGCGGATGGGTAGACACAATTACCGGTAGATTATAGCTCTCGGCCAGTCGATTTAGAACCGTAAGTATCTTGCGCAGGTTTTCCGGGTTATCCACATTCTCCTCGCGATGGGTGGAAACGAGGAAGTAGCTACCAGCGACGAGTGACAGGTGACTTAAAGCAGAAGAGGCATCGATCTTGGGCTTGTAGTAGTCCAACACCTCCTTCATGGGTGAGCCGGTGAGATAAATTCTGCGGTGCGGCAAGCCCTCGGATATCAAGTGTCGGCGGGCATGCTCGGTATATACCAGGTTAAAGTCGGCAATATGGTCAATAATGCGGCGGTTAACCTCCTCTGGAACATTAAAGTCGAAGCTGCGGTTTCCGGCCTCCATGTGAAAAATGGGGATGTGCATCCGCTTTGCAATGTATGCCGAGAGGCAGGAGTTGGTGTCGCCCAGCACCAGCATGGCGTCGGGTTGCTCTTTTATGATAACCGCCTCCGTTTTGCGTAGGATATCACCAACAGCGGCTCCAAGGGAAGAGGTGTCTACACCCAAAAAGTAATCGGGTTTCCGTAGTTCCAGCTCTTTCCAAAATATTTCATTAAGCTCGTAGTCGTAGTTCTGACCGGTATGCACTATTACCTGGGTTAGGTGCTCATCGAGCAACGCCATGGTCCGCGATAGGCGAATTATTTCGGGGCGTGTACCAACAACGGTTAAGACTTTGAGTTTAGATTTCATGGTTCCTAAAGTTATTTTCTCGCAGAGTTTCGAAGAGTTTCTCGCTGAGTTACGCAGAGTTCCTCGCTGAGTTACGAAAAGTTTCTCGCTGAGTTACGCAGAGTTCTTCGCAGAGTTACGCAGAGATTTTGCAGAGTTTTGCACTGAGTTACGCAGACTATAGGTTGTTTACTATTCGAACAATCCCATCCTTAAGTGAAGCAACATTGAAGTTTATTAAAAGACCTAACTTTTTTCCTGACAATTTAAGATATGTCAACAACTGCTTGTGATGTACATCATTTAATGCCTCAACAGACTTAATTTCCACTATAACGCAATCATTTACCAATAAATCGATCCTATAACCAACGTCTAGTTTTATCTCTTCATATACAAGGGGTAAGCCTACTTGTTGCTTGACATCATACCCAAGTTTAGTAAGTTCATAAGCTAAAGTAGCTTCGTAGGAAGACTCTAGCAACCCTGGGCCTAATGTTGAATGAATCTTGAATGCTGCTCCTCTAATGGCATACGAAATATCATTCTCAATCATATTCATCCGCGTAAATCAGCGTTTCTTCCTCTGCGGAACTCTGCGAGAGATAATTTTAAGGGTTTGCTGAGAATTTTAATATCTGCGCAACTCTGCGACTTTAAACTCTGCGTGTATCTGCGAGAGATAAATTCTTAAACTTTTTCAAAATAGGTATCCGGATCCTCCGCATTAAACGGTTCGTTTATCCAAAAAATGGTATAGACCTCTTCAGTCCCAACGTTGGTGATGTTGTGCGTAAACCAGATAGGCATATCCACAAACGAGGGTTTTTCGCCATCCAACTCGAAAGTATAGACCCTGTCGGTTCCAATCCTTCTAATTTTAATTTGAGCCTTTCCCTTAATCACTGCAAACCGTTCGGCCTTGCGGGTGTGGAAATGGTTACCCCTTGTAATCCCCGACTTGGTAGTTGAGAATGATATTTGCCCACCACTATTAAGCTTCACCGTTTCTACAAATGTCCCCCGTTCATCGGTATTCATCTTCAGCGGAAATGGAAAAAATGAACCATGGTCAATGTAGCAAACAAACGTATTGAAAAGGTTAAGCTCAAACCTATCATCCAAATTGGGAAATATTCCCTTCCCAAAATAGTTTTCTTTATACCCTTCCAGCAACGTCAATATTTCAGACACCTTTTTCTGAGCAGTATGCGGTATAGGGCAAACCTCCACACCATCCAGCCCTTTTATCTTCTCACTTTTATTCTTTGTCTTTATACTTTTGTCTTTTATATTCCCCCAAATAACCTCCACCAGCTCTCCCACATATATCAGCTTTAGATCGCCGTCAACCTCAATTTTTGGCTGCTCGTTATGCGTCAGCTGATGGCAAAAAGTTGCTATAACCGAGTTGTAGTATGGGTTCCCAAACGGGCCAAACACGTTGGGTATGATCAGTCCGGTAAAGGCTGCACCACTTCTTTGGGCCCACTCCTCCAGAATCTTTCGACCATCCTTCTTCGATTTTCCATAGAGGTTGTCGCGCTCCTCCTGGGTGCTGGAAGCAAAGAGGATATGCGGAGTTGCCGACGTTGCCTCACAGGCACCAATAAGACGTTTTACCAGCCCAATATTGGTATCGTATATTACCTGTGGGTCGCCGTGGCGGTTCATGGCTGCCAAGTGAACCACCGCATCGCACTCGCTTACAAATGTTCCGAGTTTGGTAAAGTCCTGAAAATACTCATCCTTAAAGGGTATAAGAACAACCTCCTTCTGCAACGCAAGGAAGTTGAAGAGGTGGGTTCCAATAAACCCCGTCTGGCCGGTAATTCCTATTTTAAGCATCTAATTGGAATATTTATTTTATAGAGTTGAAGAAATTCTCGCAGATTTTCACTGAGTTAAGCGCAGAAACTCGCTGAATGTCTTCTTCTGCGGAACTCTGCGTGTGCATCTGCGCGCCTCTGCGAGACCTCTTATTATTTATTCTACACATTAATTTTCAATCTAACTTCATCTAACTTAAGCAGAAACTCGCTAAATGTCTTCTTCTGCGGAACTCTGCGGGTGCATCTGCGCGCCTCTGCGAGACCTCTTAAAATTTATTCTACTTAATTAACTTCCAATCTAACTTCATCTAGCTTGAGAAGCAATTTTTTTATACCGTCTACATCAAGAATCGTCGTGTTGTGCGAGGTGTAGTCCTCCATTTTCGATACAGCAGATTCACCCTCGGTGAAATATCGCTCGTAGTTTAGGTCGCGCGAATCGGCGGAAATGCGGAAATAGTTGCCCACATCTTCGGCTCTTACCATCTCCTCACGGTTTACGAGTGTTTCATATACCTTTTCTCCATGCCGTGTGCCAATAATCTTGATTTCGCTTTTGGCTTTGTAAAGTTCAATCATGGCCTTCGCAAGCGTCTCAATGGTGCAGGCAGGTGCCTTTTGCACAAATATATCACCGGGCCGTCCGTGCTCAAAAGCGTACAAAACCAAATCAACGGCGTCATCCAACGTCATCATGAATCGGGTCATGGTGGGGTCAGTAATGGTTATTGAGTTGCCAGCCTTAATTTGATCGATAAACAGCGGAATTACCGAACCTCTAGAGGCCATAACATTTCCATAGCGAGTGGAGCAGATTACTGTTCCGCCCTCCTTGGTTGCGCGTGCCTTAGATATTGTAACCTTTTCGGCCATTGCCTTGGATATGCCCATTGCATTGATAGGGTAAACGGCCTTATCGGTGCTCAGGTTGATTAACCGTTTCACGCCATGCTCAACGGCGCTATCGATAACGTTTTCCGTTCCTATTACATTGGTACGTACCGCCTCCATTGGAAAAAACTCACACGATGGAACCTGCTTTAGGGCAGCAGCATGAAAAACATAGTCAACTCCCTGCATGGCATAGTCGAGGCTACGCTTATCGCGCACATCGCCAATATAATACTTCACCTTACTGCTATTGTATTGATGCCGCATATCGTCCTGCTTCTTCTCATCACGGCTAAATATGCGTATTTCCTTTATATCGCTAGCAATAAATCGCTTCAGAACGGCATTTCCAAATGAACCTGTTCCTCCGGTAATTAGTAAGGTATTTCCCTTGAACATCTTCTTAATGATTAGTAAATACGATTTGCTTGGTTCTGGACTGCCTTCGCTGAGCTCCCTTCGGTCGGTTGGCTACGCCGACCTGTCTAGCCACTTGACGGAACTCGAAAGCTCGGCTCACTTGTCACCTCTATAAATCGGGATCTACGCTGCGCTCCGACTCGTCACTTGTCACTATTCACCTGTCACCCCTTGGTACAGCTTCGCCCCGTCAGTTACAACTAGCGTTGCACTTCTTGCCTGAGGGAAACAGGACTTAGGCCAGTTTGGTTGTGTAAAAGTGGGAATTTTTGGCGAGGTGGCAAAGAGGCATTACACCAATGGGGCAATGGGAAAATTTGAAAATTTGAAAATGAGACAATTTGAAGATTGAAGAATGTGCAATTTCAGAATCCGCCAGTGGGCGGACAAGTTTTGAGAATGAGTCGATTTGAGAATGTGGGGTTAGAAAAAAGTCGGAAGACCGGAGTTGGAAGTTGGAAGTTGGAAGTCCGCAGATGCTCTGTTTCAAATCTTAATCCCTCTGTGAAACTCTGTGGAAACACGGTGTAACACTGTGCCACAAAAAAGTCGGAAGACCGAAGACCGAAGACCGGAGTCGGAGGTAGCGGTTGTAAACCTACAGCCTACTTTTCCTAACATTCTACCGCCTATTCCAACCCCCAAAATTCTTCACTGAAAATTTCTCAGGAAATGGCTAACTTGCAACCACGCAATAAACGAATATCCAAATGCCATGACCTCCGTAATACGATATATCACAACGATCTGCATGGCAGGACTACTCCTGCAAGCCTGCAACCACCAACCTGCAGAAAAACCATTTGCGCTGCAGTCGGGTGATCTGCTTTTTCAGGATATGGACTGCGGCGACATGTGCACTGCCATAGAAACGGTTACGCAAGGCTGGCATGGAGCCAAGCTATCGCACGTGGGTATTGCGGTGGTCGACAGCAATGGACACGTGGAGGTTCTTGAGGCAATCTCGAAAGGGGTTTCACTAACGCCGTTGAGCAGCTTCCTAAAGCGCAGTGCCGACACCAGCGGCCACCCAAAGGTAATTGTGGGCCGGCTCAACATTCCCAACTCCGAACAGTTGGCCAAGGATGCTGTAAAAAGAGCCATGACCTATCTTGGAATGCCCTACGATACCGTCTTCAACATCAACAACAAGGCATACTACTGCAGCGAGCTGGTTTACTTTTCCTACAAGGATTCGCTGGGCAATCCCCTATTCAACCTCAAACCCATGACCTTCAACGAACCGGTAACTGGCACTGTTTTCCCGGTTTGGAAGAGCTACTTTGAGGCCATGCACGTTCCTGTTCCGGAGGGAAAGCCGGGCATCAACCCTGGTGGTATTTCGCGATCGGACAAGATTGATATTATCCACGTATATGGCAACCCAGAAGGCATGGAAATTAATACTACCAACTAAGTAGGCGTGCCGATGGAACCGTTTCTCAGCCTTGTTGCCCACGATTTGCACTCCCGCTACGGAGAGGAGTTGAACAAGATAAACCTCGTATTCCCTACACGCAGAGCGGGACTGTTTTTTGCACGCTACTTGTCCAGGTTAATCGAAAAGCCACAATGGCATCCAAAGGTCTACTCCATTTCCGACCTAATGTATATGGCCACCGACTACAAGGCCGCCGATCAGCTCTCACTGGTATTGGACCTGCATAAAATCTACTGCAAGGTTAAAGATTCGGAGGAGACGTTCGACAACTTCTACTTCTGGGGTGAGGTGATGCTCACCGATTTCGACCTAGTGGATAAATACCGTGTTGACCACTCACTGCTCTTCCGAAACATTCAGGCCATAAAGGAGCTAGAGGGAAAATTCGAAGCCATCACTCCGGAGCAGCGGGAGGCTCTTGCCGCCTTTATAAACCTGTTCGACAAGCAGGACCTTACCCCCATTCGCAGCAACTTCCTCACCATTTGGGAGGTGTTGGGTTCCATTTACCAGGATTTTAAAAGCCTGTTAGAAGAAAAGAACCTGGCCTACGAGGGCATGGCATACCGTGCCGCTGCCGATAAATTTAGCGGTGGAGGCAGTGTTGATTTCCCTGATGGACTCTTTGCCTTTATTGGATTTAATGCGCTCAACAGCTGCGAAAAGGAGCTGTTTCGATACTTCAAGCGAGAGGATAGAGCTCTATTTTACTGGGATTACGACACCTACTACACGCAGGACGAAGTTCAGGAGGCTGGGGCATTTATCCGCGTAAATCTCAAGGAGTTTCCCAACGCCATTGCGGCAACCAACTTTTCGAACTTTAAGGAGAAGCGCAAGATAACCGTAATAAATACCCCAACGGGCGTTGCACAGGCTAAGCTGGTGCCCATGCTGCTCAATGAAGTTACGGCTCGCGGAGGAAAGCTCGACGAAAGCTGCGCCATCATCTTTCCTGAGGAGCACTACCTGCTACCGGTGTTGCGTTCCCTACCCGACGACATCGAAAGGCTCAACATCACCATGGGTTACCCCATTAAGGAGACACCAGCCTATACGCTCGTGGACTACCTAATGAAGCTTCAGCTCGGAGCTAGAACCACAGAAACGTCAACTCGGTATTACCATCGCGACGTTCTTGCACTGCTCAGCCATCCCTACATCAGCATTGCAGCGGGAGTTGTGGCAAAGGAGCTTATGAACAACATTGCCGACCAAAACAGAATATACCCCAACGCCACCTTCCTGCACAAGAACGAGCTTTTCGAGCTCATTTTCTCACCCATTGCCGATGGTATTGGCGTTTTCGACTACCTGCGAAAGGTTACCGTGATGCTCACCAAGCAAATTGCCACCATTGCCCAAAACGACGAGGCAAAGGAGAGCATGCGCATGGACATTGAATACCTCTATGCACTATACCAAAGCATTACGAGGCTCAGCGATATCCTCTCCACCGAAAACACGGTGATAAGCCTAAAGGTGGCCGGACATTTGGTGCGAAAGGTATTTGGCCAACAGCGGGTATCGTTTAAGGGTGAGCCGCTGGCAGGCCTGCAGCTAATGGGCTTTCTCGAAACCCGCGCGCTCGACTTTAAAAACGTGATTATTCTCTCCATGAACGATGACGTGCTTCCCGGAAAGCAGCACAGCGCCTCGTTTATAACCCCCTCACTTCGCATAGCCTTTCAGCTACCCGACTACAAGCACAAGGAGGCCATTTACGCATACTACTTCTACCGGCTTATTCAGCGTGCCAATAACGTTTACCTCATCTATAAGAACCGCACCGATGGCTCCCAAACCGGTGAGGAGAGCCGCTACATACGGCAGCTACGACTGGAGGGGCGAATGGAGATGAGCGAAAAAACTTTGGAGATGGATATTAACCTACCAGAGCCCGTCACCATCACCGTTGATAAAGGGAAGGAGGTAATGGCTATCCTCAACACCTATCTTGCCGAAGAAACCACCAAATACCTTTCTCCAAGCGCACTGACTACTTACATTTCCTGCCCGCTGCGCTTTTACTACCGCTACATACTCGGGCTAAAGGAGTTGGAGGAGGCAACGGAGGAGGTTGACCTGCCCCTATTTGGCTCCATTTTCCACCAGGTAATGAACCTGCTGCTGCAGGAGCACCAAGGCAAGGTGCTCACAGCTGAAATGCTTACGGCTATGGCCGAGAATAAGCAATTAATATCGGAGACTGTAACCCGGGCCTTTCGCATCGAATTCTTTAAGGATGAAGCTCACGGAGACGAAGAGCTGCAGCTGATGGGACGCAACCTAATTGTGAAGGATGCCATTGAGCAGCTTACGGTAAAAATGCTCCTCGTTGATGCCCAACGCGCCCCATTAACCATTATGGAATTGGAAAAGAAGTATGACGCTAAAATTAGCTTTGGCACCACAGGCCAACATCAGGTTACGGTTGGAGGCGTTGTAGATAGGCTCGAACAGGTTAATGAAACTCTGATGGTGGTGGACTACAAAACGGGAAGCGCCAAAAAGAGCAGCAAGAACAAGGGCACATTTTCAAGCATTGACGACCTCTTTAACCGCGATAAAATTGCAGATGTAAAAGAGGTGTTTCAAACCTTTATATACTGCGAAATAGTAAAGCGGAATCACCCAAATGCAACCCTTCGTCCTGCCCTTTGGTTTGTGCGAAGAACCGAGCCAACCTACCGCCCTGGCGTTACATACAAAACCGACAAATCCGAAATTGGGGTTGATACCTACGCCGACTTTGCCACCGATTTTCAGCATGGGCTAGACAGTCTGCTCTCGGAGCTGTTCAATCCAGAGGTGCCATTTACCCAAACTACCGTTGAGGATGCCTGTAAAGTTTGTCCTTACAAGGATATTTGTGCGAAGTAGAGTGAGGGGGTGAGAAGTCGGAAGTCGGGAGTCGGGAGTTGTGCAGTTGCTATCTACAACCTTAATTCCCCTGTGTAACTCTGTGAAAACACCGTGAAACTCTGTGAGACGAGGAACTAGAACCTAGCGGAGCGAACTCGCCGAAGGCAACCGACCAAAGGGAGTTCGCCGAAGGCAAATCAACTACTACCTCCCGGCACCCCAGCGGGGTGCAATCTTTATAGAAGTGGTATGGTATAGCAAGCAGCGGTGCACGCTCCAATATTGTTCAATGCGCTATCGATTTCCTGCACCGCAATCACCGAAAGGTGGCTAAAGAGAACGAAGTCCAAAGACAAAAAGTTAAAGGTTAAAAGAGTTTGCTAAGCCAGAACCGACCGAAGGGAGCTCGCCGAAGGCAACCGACCGAAGGGAGCTCAGCGAAGGCAACCGACCGAAGGGAGCTCAGCGAAGCTAAATTAGAAACTAGAACCGAGCTTGCGAGTTCGGCGTAGCCAAATTAGGAATTAGAACCGATCCGTCAAAAGCCGGAGACCTCCGTCAGTGGGAGGAGAGCTCAGCGTAGCAAAATCAACTACCACCTCCCGGCACCCCAGCGGGGTGCAATCTTTATAGAAGTGGTATGGTATAGCAAGCAGCGGTGCACGCTCCAATATTGTTCAATGCGCTATCGATTTCCTGCACCGCAATCACCGAAAGGTGGCTAAATAGAACAAAGTCCGAAGTTGTGCGGAGGAAAACCTTTTGGCTACATCCTATTTACCTAACATCCTAATTTGCTGTTAGAGTGGCAGGTCACTTGTTACCTGTTGACTCAGTTTACAAAAATTTCTCTGTGAAACACTGTGGAAACATCGTGAAACTCTGTGGAACAAAAGAGTCGGAAGACCGAAGACCAAAATTGGAAGTTGGACAGCGCGTTTAAATATGGCAAATTGAAAATTAATTCATTGAACGCCATCCAGCTTATGTCCTAAAAAACCAACTTTATTTCACAACCTGCTGCTTTTTCCATAAATTTGGTGGAGGCTAATCATATAAAACTATGCTCTACAGCTTCCATTCGGTTGAATATCAACTTCATGAAAGTCCTTACTTCCGTAGCGATGGAGTATCATTTCCACACACAGCTAAGGCGGAGTTTAAGGATGAGCGTGGTAAAGTGCTGCTCGAAAAAAGTTTTGGGTATCTAACCTTAGCCGAACTATACGACCTCATCGGGCTGGAGGAACCTATCGACATTGATGAATGCCTCATCAACAACTTTTCGCTTACGGCTTGCCGCCACTACCTGCTTCAAGATAAAAATGCAAGAATAGCGCTCAAAAACTTTTCGGCCAGGGGCACACTCTTTATCTCAGCCCTTAAGGTCGACTTCTCCAATGCCGACTTTACTGGAACACAGGCCAACTTCGACGGGGCAGCTTTTGTGTGCAGCGAGCTGACGTTTCACACCAGCCGGTTCATGGAAGCAGGCGCTAAATTTCAAAATGCAGTATTTAAAACCGAGCACTTCGACTTTACCCGCGCCAGCGTTGCTGAAGGCGATATCACCTTTAAAAATGCAGTTTTTGGCATAGGGAAAAAGGATTTTCAGGATGCCAAGTTTAACAACAACGAGGTTTGCTTTATCAACACCGACTTTGGCGACGGCGACACCTCCTTTATCAATGCCACCTTTGCCAACGCCGACACCACCTTCAAGGTAGCAAGGTTTGGCACCGGCAAGATAGATTTTCACTTTGCCAAGTTTAAGGAAGGCGATATCTCCTTTGAGCGCACAGAGTTTGGCAATGGCCGATCCGATTTTCGAACTGTGGAGTTTGGGAGCGGCAAAGTTAACTTCAACCGATGCACCTTTGGCGATGGAGACGTTTCGTTTGAGGGAGCCAGCTCCAATGGAGGAAAGTTGCTCTTCCGAAGGTCAGCATTTGGCACTGGAGAGGTTGGCTTCGAAATTTTTGAGGGCAAGGAGGCCGAAATTATTTTCGAGAAGGTTGACTTTGAAAAGGGTAGCCTTTCATTTTCTGGGGCAATGGTTAGGAATCTCACCCTCTCCTCCTGCCTCTTCAGCGACCGTGTAAACCTACAGGTGGCCTACGCTGAAGCCATTGATATTTCGGACAGCATAGTGCGTGACATTATTGACTTCCGCCCACACGAGCAGATGCAGTACATTGGTACCCTCGACCTTTCAGGCCTCAAGCTACTGGGACGCATATACATCGACTGGCAGCAAAACAGCGCCAAGCAGCTTGTACATGGACAGGCGAATTCTAGTGATGCCGAAAAAGCAGGGCAGTTTCTCATTCTCAAGGAAAATTTCAACGCATTGGGCCAGTATGAGGACGAGGACCGCGCCTACGTGGAGTACCGCCGTTGCGAACAACGCGCCAAGTTTCAGCGCCAACAAAAAGGCAAGCTAATCGACAGAATAACCGCCTACCCACGCTACTGGTCGAAGCTGATTCTTTACGACCTAATGGGGCTATACGCCACCCGACCATCGCGCGTTTTCCTAAGCATGATGAGCGT
>DATKVT010000003.1 GCA_035529935.1 Williamwhitmania sp.
TGCACCAGTAAGCCCATACAACCACAGCAAGTTGGTGGCTGAGGATATTTGTCGATTTTATTCAGAACAGTTTGGCGTTCCGGTTACCATTCTTAGACCGGTTAATATTTTTGGTCCGAATCAGAACCCGAGTTTTCTTATCCCTTTTATCATTGAGCAAGTACTTAACCCAGAAGTAAATACCGTAGAGGTGATGGATTTACGACCAAAGCGTGACTTCCTCTACATCGACGATTTTATGGATGTGCTGGTTGGCACCATTGGTCGGAAAAACTACGGATTGTATAACGTGGGCAGCGGATACTCCGTAAGCGTGGAGGAGATCATTAAAACCGTTCTTGACATCTCTGGAATAGATAAACCTTACCTAGCCAAGAATATTGAACGAAAAAATGAGGTGTGGGATGTTTATGTTAGCATTGCTAAGGCAACTGCCGAGTTGGGCTGGAAACCAAGAACCACATTTGCCGAAGGAATTGAAAAGATAATTAATACGCTCAGATAATGGCTATGCTAAAACCGGGCAGCAAAATACTTTACATCAAACCCAACAACTCCTCCTTCATAAGAGCCGATGAGCAGATTCTACAGAAGCATTTTGAGGTTAAGTCAATTTTGCTGAATCAGGCTGGCAAAAAGGCCGGTTTTATCTGGCGGTTGATTCACCTAAAGCTATTTATCCTATTCAACCTCTGCCGAACAAAGGCACTAGTTACCTGGTTTGGCGATTACCATTCCGCCTTAATGGTGCTTATGGGTCGAATATTTAGGAAGCCCACCATAATTTTTGCCGGCGGACAGGAGGCCATTTGCTACAAGGAGCTGGGAAAGGGAGTTTACCAAAAAAAGTTTAGAGGTTGGTGCGTAAAGTATGCCCTGCGCAATGCCACCTTGGTACTGCCCAATCACCAAAGCCTAATATACCATGAGAACTTTTTCTACAATCCCGAAAATCCCCATATCGACGGCATTAAGCACTATGTAAAGGGAATAAAAGGGCGCCTGGAGGTGGTCCCCAACGGCATTGACCAGAGTCGCATTCGATTTGATGCGACTGTACAGAAGCAACCAAACCTAGTAATGACGGTTGGTACCATGAATACAACCTCCGACTTTTACAACAAGGGCTACGATCTGTTTATCGAGGTGGCTCGCCGGAATCCTGACTTGGACTTTGTGCTCATCAGCGTTAAAAAAACCTATATGGAGTGGGTGGAAGAGAACTACAAGATTTCCGAAATTAAGAATCTCAAGGTTATCCCATCGTTTTGCCCCGACGAGGTTTTATCGCACTACTTCAATCTTTCCAAGGTTTACGTTCAGGCCTCCATTACCGAAGGTATGCCCGTAAGCCTCAGTGAAGCCATGCTTTGCGAGTGCATTCCTGTAGGGTCAAATGTAAATGGAATACCCGATGCTATTGGCCCATGCGGAGTGCTGATATACAAACGCGAGGTGACCGAGCTTGAAGTGGCTATTAGGAAAGCCCTTACGATGGATACGGCCAAAATGGCGAGAGAATATACGCTTGCCAACTTTACAATGGAGAAGAGGGAGGAGAAATTAATAGGGCTACTGCTTGAGTAGGCGCTAACCTCTCCTTAACCGATGGTAAATATTGTGGTAGAGCTTTATTGGAAAGGAGAGCAGCCAACTCTTTCCCATTGTTGCGTAAGCCCTCTCTCGTAGCGTAAGTTTACCCTTCAGCAACGTTAAACTTTTGGCACACTTGTCCAACTCGTCCCTTTTATTGGTCAGAAAGCAAAGCATCAACTTCTTTTGAAGGTATTCCAACTTCACCTTTTGCAGAATAGGTTCACTGTAGGAAAAACGCTCCATAAAGAACTCTTTCACCTCCTGCTGCGATTCCAGAAATGCCAGCTGCCTGTGGTAGCCCTGATTGGTGGCTGAACCTCCCACAATACGGTAAGTGGCAAAAGGCTCATCAATGTAAGCTAATTTCGACTTTTGGGCAATGTAGAGCCAAATTGGATAGTCGCCCATGGCAAACCTCCTTTCACCAAGAAAAGCCTGTGCTTCGTTTAGCAGGTCACGTCGGCACACAATAGTACAGGTGGCAATGGGGTTACTTACCAATAGCTCATCGGGCTTATCAATGCAGGAGGGAACTGTTTTGAGCACTCTCCTTACTGTGCGGTGCTTCTCCTTGATATTGAAGTTGGAGAATACCAACCCAACCTCAGGATTGGTTTCTAAAATAGCCACCTGTTTTTGGAGCTTATCTGGGGAGTTCCAGAAATCGTCGCCTTCGCAAATGGCAATGTATTTGCCTTTCGATCGGGCCAAGGCATCGTTCCAATTTAGGTGTGCACCAATATTTTTTTCCCTTAAGATGGGCTTTATTAATTCGGGATATCTTTCTGATTGCTTGGCTATCAAACTCTGATTGTTGTCCAACGAAGCATCATCAGCAATGATAAATTCTGCCCTAAAGGAATATTGCTGAATTAACACTCCATGAATGGCTTCCTCAATAAACCGCCCATGATTGTACGTAGTCATGAGAACACTTACTGTAACAAGCTCTTGGTCTGTCATGAAATGAAAAGAATTTCCATTGCTACTATTTCACTTAAATATCCCATATTCTGAAACAAGATTTGCAATACTAACCTTGTTTTCCTTTCCTTGAATTTTGTAAATATTGGGGCTTATTAACTTTTTTGTGATTTTATTATCCTAACTATTTTATCCACCTTTTCTAATGGTAGCTGTGGGTATATGGGTAAACAGAGCACCTGGCTTGCCACCTGCTCTGCCACGGGTAGGTTATCGGCTGATGCCGATGGTAGCCCACGGTAGGTTGGAAACTGGCTAATGAGAGGGTAAAAATACCTACGCCCAAAAATGTTGTATTGCTTCAGATTTTCGTATACCGCATCGCGGCTGGTTCCAAACTCTTTGTGATCAATGAGAATGGGAAAGTAAGGATAGTTGTGCTGAACACCCTCCATATCGTGCAGAACCCTAATTCCGGGGATATTGGCAAGTTGTTCACGGTAACGATCTGCAACAGCCTTGCGCTTTTCAATGGCCTCTTCCACATACTTCAGCTGCAGCAGCCCATAGGCCGACTGAATCTCATTCATCTTGGCATTGATTCCTGGTGCCACAACAGTTACCTCATCGGCAAAACCAAAATTCTTGAGATAATCTATACGCTTCTTTGTTTTCTCATCGTGGCAAATAATGGCTCCACCCTCAATGGTGTTGTATACCTTGGTGGCGTGGAAGCTCAGCACGGAGAGGTCGCCAAAGTTCATCACTGATTGGCCTCCAATTCTAACATTAAAAGCGTGGCAAGCATCGTAAATCACCTTTAGCCCGTAGGTATCTGCAATTTTTGCAATCTCATCCACCTTGCATGGATTGCCATACACATGCACCGGAAGAATGGCGGTAGTTTTTGGGGTGATGGCCGCCTCAATTTTCTTAGGGTCAAGGTTGAAAAAGTCTGCCTCAACGTCGCAAAATATGGGCTTTATTCCATTCCAATGCAGAGCGTGGGTAGTAGCCACAAAGCTGTAGGGTGATGTTATCACCTCACCAGTGATACGCAGCGTTTGAAGAGCAGTAATTAAGGCCATGGTCCCATTGGAAAAGAGGCTAATGTAGGGTACGCCAAGAAACTTGGCTAGCTCGCTCTCCAGTGCCTGATGGTATTTTCCATTGTTGGTGAGCCATTTGGTAGTCCAAATATCCTTCAGTAGCTCATGAAACTCCTCAAGTGGTGGCAACTCGGGTTGTGTTACTAAAATGGGGTTATCCTCTCTACTTTCCATTTCGTATTTTGTTTGAAAGTGATCCAACTATGGTTTTCAGTTCGTTAATAGCGTCTAATCGTAATAGCAAAGAAACTAAAAAATAGGTTGCAACAGCCACGCTACCCTGGCAAAGCACCATTCCTATATCGCCAAAGGGTACAACCAACTTTATGCCGTATGCGGCTCCAGCCATTATAACACTCGAGAGCAGGTAAGGCGCAAGGTCGATGAGCTGCTCCTTTACCGGATAGCCTATTAGCTTGCCAGAGTAATAGCTGTTGATTAGGTAGGAGATATAGGCAGATACAACTAAGCTGACAACCAGCCCGTAAATTCCCCAGAATAGCCCCACGATTATTAGAGCAACACCCATTATCTTTTTCACAATTTCCAGCTTCAAGTAAAGGTCGGAGCGACCTTTGACTTTGAGTATGTTGAGATTGGTTGTTTGAAGTGTGTATAGCATTCCTGCCAGTGCCAGCAGCTGAATAAACGGAACGGAAGGGAGCCACTTGGCCGTTAGCAAAATTGCCACTACCGGCTTAGCCATCACCATGAGCCCAAGCATAATTGGAAAGTTGACAAATACCTGCAGCTGAAGAATTTTTTTGTAGGTCTGCTTCAACTTCACATTGTCGTCCTGTATGGTAGCCATTGCTGGGAAGGTAACCCCACCAATTACGTTTGATAGTATGAGTACCGGTATCTCCTGCAGCTTCTTTGCCTGCGTGTAGAATCCTAGGCTTTGAATGGAAAACCGCTTGTTAATAATCCAGGAAAAGGCACTTTGGTAGATGTTTTCCAAGAGACTTGAAAACAAAATATTTGACCCAAATCCAAAGAGACTCCTCAACGATTGAAAGCTGAATTGCCGGGTTGGGCGCCAGTCGGAGAAATACCAAAGAAGTGTTGTTTTAAAGATTACTGCGCTGAGAACCTGAACGGCCAAGCTCCATACTCCAAATCCCAAGAAAGCCATGGAAACAGCAATAACTCCGGAAAGCAAGTTGGAAACTAATGCTGCCTTCGATTGCGTTTTAAAATTGAGATTCTTTGTAAATAGGGTGGCCTGAATAAGCCCAAAACTGTTGAATATTAGCATTAGCCCCACAACTCGGAGTAGCGATTTCAGTATGGGTTGCTGAAAATAGCTGGCAACCCATGGAGCAATGGCAAACAAAATACCATAGAGCACCACCCCTATTCCCAAGTTGAAGAAAAAGATGGTGGAGTAGTCTATCTGGCTGGTCTTCTGTTTTTGAATAAGCGAAGCGCCAAAACCACTATCGAGAAAAGTGTTGGCAATGACGGTAAAAATGGCAATGTTGCCTATTAATCCATACTCGGTCGGCGAAAGCAGCCGGGCCAGAATTATATTTATGAAAAGCCCAATTCCAAGAACACCAAGTTTCTCAACAAGGTTCCAAACCGTTGCCCGGATAGTCTTATCTCTCAGCTCCTGGTTTATCATACAATAATCCTTAACATTAGTAAGCCACCCAGCCCTGAGCCTTTAGCTCAATGTCTCGGCCGTCGGGGGTAACCAAAAATTCACCCGTGGATGCTCCGGTAATATGGCCAATAAAGTCCACTCCCGAAAGATTCTTAATCTTATCGAAGTCGCTCTGCTGAATGGTGAAGAGCAGTTCGTAATCCTCACCACCGTTGAGGGCGGCTGTTACGGCATCAAAGTTCATCTCCTCACAAACCTTGAAGGTGTCGGCCGCAATGGGAATTTTTTCTAGGTAAACGCGGCATCCCACGCCCGACTGCTTGCAAATGTGCTTCAGGTCGGACGATAGCCCGTCGGAGATATCTATCATAGCCGAAGGTCTCACTCCCGCTTCGCGAAGCATGTCAATGGTGCTCTGCTTAGCCTCAGGCTTTAGCTGACGTTGCAGCACGTAGTCGTATCCCTCCAACTTTGGTTGTTCCATGCCGGTGGCTTGAAAAACTCGCTTCTCACGCTCCAGTATTTGAAGGCCCATGTAGGCAGAACCCAAGTTACCCGAAACGCAAATAAGGTCGTTGACCTTTGCCCCAGAGCGATAGGTAATGCTTTCTTTACTAACCTCACCTATCGCCGTTATGCTGATGCAAAGTCCCGTTAGTGACGCGGAGGTATCACCACCTACAAGATCAACACTGTATCGCTCACAGGCCATGTGGATACCAGAATAAAGTTCCTCAAGATCCTCCACTGAGAGCTTCGCCGAAACACCCACCGAAACGGTAATCTGCGTTGGTTTTGCATTCATGGCATATATATCGGAGAGATTCACCACTACTGCTTTATAACCCAGATGGCGCAAGGGAGAGTAGGTTAAATCGAAGTGAATTCCCTCCAGCAGCAGATCGGTAGTTATTACCATCAGATTGTCGCCAGCGGAGATTACCGCACAGTCGTCGCCCACACCTTTAAACGTAGTTGGTTGTGATGGTTTAAACTCCTTTGTAAGGTGGTCGATTAGCCCAAATTCGCCCAAGGTCGATATCTCCGTTCTTCTTCTCTTTTCCGCCATGTAGTTATATTTTGTGCAAAGATAGGGGTTTGGACGAATATATTTTAAAGTAGTTCATGAAGTTGTAAAACTCAACGAATGGTGCAATGCTGAGAGCATCTATAAGTATTTGCGATTTAATACGCATAATATTATATATAATTGCGCTTTTATAATTTTTAGCCTATATTTGATTAGATAACATTACAGCCATGATAGTTCGTGAATTTGGTTCTAACATAAAAAGTTGGCTCTTCAGGGGGAAGATACTCATCGTATTTGGCCCAAGGCAGGTGGGTAAAACAACCTTTATTGAGCAACTACTAGGGGAGTTAGACAAAAAAATTGTTCGATTTAATGGGGACGAGGCTGATATTAGAGAATTTATAAGCAATACCACTTCTGCCAAACTAAAGCGTCTGGTTGGTAATGCAGATATTGTATTTATTGATGAAGCGCAGCGAATTCAAAACATAGGCCTTACCCTAAAATTGTTTGCCGATCAGATTAAAGACGTTCAGGTAATTGCTTCCGGCTCCTCCTCATTCGAACTGGCTAACAGGGCAAACGAACCGTTGACTGGCCGCAAGATTGAATTCTTCTTGCCACCACTCTCCTATTGCGAAATGGTAAAGCACCATGGATTACTCGAGGAGCGCAGAATGTTGGAGCATCGGCTCGTTTATGGGTATTACCCTGAAATAGTAGTTGAGCAGAGCGATGCAGCTGAGTTGCTGAAATTACTTGTTAACAGCTATCTGTACAAGGACTTGACTCTTATTCAAGGTGTAAATAAGCCTCACATCATCGATAAAATCCTTAAGGCTCTAGCACTGCAGCTAGGCAACGAAGTAAAATATTTGGAATTGGCTCAGCTGGTTGGAGTTGACAACCAAACTGTTGAACGCTACATCGATATGCTCGAAAAAGCATTTGTGATATTTCGACTGCCGGCGTTGAGTCGTAATAGCCGCATCGAGATAAAGAAGGGAAAAAAGTTCTACTTCTACGACAACGGAGTTCGTAACGCAATTATTGGAAATTTTCATGATGTGAGCATGCGGAGCGACATAGGAGCCCTTTGGGAGAACTTTTTAATGAGCGAGCGATTCAAATATTTAAATCTTAATAAGTTCGACAATAGAAGGTTTTTCTGGCGAACCATTCAGCAGCAAGAGATAGATTATATCGAGGAGGAAGGAGAACACTTCTCAGCCTACGAATTTAAGTGGAGTCCTAAAGCAAAGGCGCACTTCTCCACCACCTTTCGTAACGGATATCCCATAAACAAAATGGAGGTGATTACACCCACCAACTTCGAGGAGTTCATTGGCCTTATCCCATAATTCTTAGGTAAGCTTATATATAACTCAACGCTTTACCTGATGATTATCATACTATTTTTCCCCACAACTTCTTATCAAAAAATAAAATAGCTGCTATCTTTGCCCCGGTTAATTTAGATTAAATATAGCGAAGGTTGATGCAACTAAACAATAGGTAAACATTAACCCTAGTGCATTGTTAACCTGTAAACGTTATCGAAATTTGGATTTCAGCTATGGCAAGTGAACAAGATAAAATTCTCAACGAAGTAACGGAAAGCGACTACAAGTATGGCTTTGTTACCGACATTGAGAATGAAGCAATTCCCAAAGGTTTGTCCGAGGATGTTGTGCGACTCATCTCCCAAAAGAAGGGAGAACCGGACTGGCTTTTAGAGTTCCGACTGAAGGCATACCGTCACTGGCTTACCATGAAGATGCCGGAGTGGGCCCATTTAACAATCCCCGACATTAAATATCAGGATATCATATACTACTCGGCACCCAAGCAAAAGGTCTCTCTTACCAGCATGGACGAGGTTGACCCGGAGTTAAGAGAAACCTTCGAGAAGTTGGGCATTCCGCTCGAGGAGCAGAAGATGATGTCCGGCGTAGCGGTGGATGCGGTGATGGATAGCGTGTCGGTGAAAACCACCTTCCGGGAAACGCTTGCAGAGATGGGCATTATTTTTTGCTCGTTTAGCGAGGCAGTGAAAGAGCACCCTGACCTAGTGAAAAAATACATGGCCTCGGTGGTACCTTACTCCGACAATTTTTTTGCAACTCTTAATTCTGCGGTGTTTAGCGATGGCTCGTTTTGCTACATTCCTAAAGGCGTGCGTTGCCCCATGGAGCTATCCACCTACTTTAGAATTAATGCTGCCAACACCGGTCAATTTGAGCGCACACTCATTGTGGCCGACGAAGGTGCCTACGTTAGCTACCTAGAGGGCTGCACAGCTCCCATGCGCGACGAGAATCAGCTGCACGCGGCCATCGTGGAAATTGTGGTGATGAAGGATGCGGAGGTAAAATATTCAACCGTTCAGAACTGGTATCCCGGTGACAAGAACGGAAAAGGAGGTATATTCAACTTTGTAACCAAGCGTGGCATCTGCAAGGGCGACAACGCCAAGCTGTCGTGGACACAGGTGGAGACCGGTTCAGCCATCACGTGGAAGTATCCCAGCTGCATACTAAAGGGCGAAAACACCTATGCTGAGTTCTACTCCGTAGCGTTAACCAACAACTACCAGCAGGCCGATACGGGTACCAAGATGGTTCATATTGGAAAGAACTCTCGCAGTCGCATTGTGTCGAAAGGAATTTCGGCAGGTTTTAGCCAAAACAGCTACCGTGGGTTGGTTAAGGTGCTTAAGAATGCCGAAAACGTAAGAAATTACTCACAGTGCGACTCGCTTTTGCTGGGCGATAAATGCGGTGCTCACACCTTCCCTTACATTGAGGTGGAGAATAGAAGTTCATTGGTGGAGCATGAGGCTACAACCTCAAAAATTGGGGAAGACCAGATTTTCTACTGCAACCAGCGTGGCCTTTCCACCGAGGATGCCATTGGACTAATAGTTAACGGCTATGCCAAGGAGGTACTCAACCAGCTCCCCATGGAGTTTGCAGTAGAAGCTCAGAAATTACTGCAGGTTAGCTTGGAGGGAAGTGTTGGTTAGAAAGAAGTTATATGAAGTTAGACGGAGGTAAAAGAAGTTAGAAGAATGGCCATGGATGAGCTTAATCGAAAAACAAAGAGTTTTGAAGATTTGCTTGTTTGGCAAAAGGCACATTCCTTCGTTTTAATTGCATATGAGATAACCTCTAACTATCCAAGACTGGAGCAATTTGGCTTAACTTCTCAATTTAGAAGAGCTGCCATTTCAATCCCTGCAAACATTGCAGAAGGCTACAAGAAAAAGGGGAAACTTGACAAGTTGAGATTCTTTAATATTGCACAAGCATCCATTGAAGAATCTCGATATTATTTAATTCTTTCAAAGGATCTAAAATACATTGATGATAAAATAGCAAAGGAGGCAACAAGTGCGTTAATTGAAGTTAGTTTTTTGCTCAACAGTTATTGTAATGCAATTACTCAGAATGGCTGAATTATTCTTTTAACTTCTGAAATAACTTCATTTAACTTCTTCCAATTCCTTATAAATCTTTTTGAAACATGCTTACAATTAAAAACTTACACGCCAGTATCAATGGCAAGGAGATATTAAAGGGAATAAACCTTGAGGTGAAGGCAGGCGAGGTGCATGCCATAATGGGTCCAAATGGATCTGGGAAAAGCACGCTTGCTGCGGTTTTGGCCGGACGTGAGGTGTTTGAGGTTACACAGGGTGAGGTCACCTTCAACGGAAAAAATCTGTTCGACCTGCCTGCAGAAGACCGGTCACGGGCAGGCATTTTTCTAAGCTTTCAGTATCCGGTTGAAATTCCGGGGGTAAGCATGGTAAACTTTATGCGTGCTGCGCTCAACGAGCATCGAAAGTATAAGGGACTTGAGCCACTATCTGCCTCCGACTTTCTAAAAACCATGCGCCAAAAGAGCGAAATTGTGGAGATCGACGCAAAGCTTACCAATCGTTCGGTAAACGAAGGCTTTTCGGGTGGTGAGAAGAAGAAGAACGAAATTTTTCAGATGGCCATGCTGGAGCCAATGCTTTCAATCCTCGACGAAACCGACTCAGGTCTCGACATTGATGCGCTAAGGATTGTTGCCAATGGGGTAAACAAGTTACGCACCCCAGAAAATGCCTCCATTGTGATAACGCACTACCAACGTCTGCTCGACTACATTGTTCCTGATTACGTGCACATTCTCTATAACGGTCAGATTGTGAAATCGGCCGGTAAGGAGCTGGCATTTGAGCTAGAGGAAAAGGGATACGACTGGATCAAAAATGGGCAG
>DATKVT010000004.1 GCA_035529935.1 Williamwhitmania sp.
ACAAGGAGGGTCCATCAACCCATAGAGCAGGAAACTTGGTGCACCTAAAAACCAGCTTTCAGTTCAACGCAGCGCAGCTGAAAAACAGAATAGGCCATTTGGTGGAAGCGCTTCAGCCCACCCCATCGGTTTGCGGTTTGCCCAAAGCAGCAGCACGAGCTATTGTGGAAAAGGTGGAACCGCACAATCGCCAGTTCTACACCGGATTTGTTGGACCAGTGAACTTCAGCGGAAAAACCTTGCTCTATGTAAACCTCCGCTGCATGAAAATTACGGAGAATGCCTTCGCCTTTTTTATGGGTGCAGGTATCACTGCCGAGTCGGTGCCGGAAAGGGAGTGGGAGGAGACTGGCCAGAAGATGATGACGCTACTTTCGGTTGTAAATGGCATAAACAGCAGCTATGAGCTCAATAAGACAGGGAATTAAAGACCTACCAGAGATTTGCTACCTTCATGGAATGGAGGCGGTGGTGATTGCACCCGGTTCGCGCAATGCACCGCTCATTGCAGCCTTCACAAGCCACGGCAAGCTGGAGTGCATCAGCATTACCGACGAGCGCTCGGCAGCCTACTTCGCGCTAGGAATGGCGCTCCAGACCGGAAAACCGGTGGGAATTGTCTGCACATCTGGAACGGCGGTGCTCAACTTTGCCCCGGCCATTGCCGAAGCCTACTATCAAAAGTTGCCATTGGTGGTGATTACCGCCGACCGTCCCCACGAGCGCGTTGATCAGGCCGACAGCCAAACCATTAGGCAGACAAACATTTTTGGAAACTACATAAAACACAGCGTAGAGTTGCCCGTGGAGACAGCCTCCGATACCGACCTCCGCTACAGCCACCGCTTGGTAAACGAAGCGCTTCGCGCCGCACTGCGAGCCGACCGTGGTCCGGTGCATATCAATGTGCCGCTGCGGGAACCGCTCTACAACCCGCTTCCGGAGGTGAGCCAAAATATTATGGTGGTTGAGGCATCGGAACCGGAATTGCTACTGCCCGAAGAGGAGATAAACCTTCTGGTAACGCGCTGGCAAGCCGCCCAAAAGAAGTTGATTATTTGTGGATTTGAATCAAAAAACAGAGAGCTGAACGAGCTGCTAAACCAGCTGGCCGACGATCCATCGGTGGTGGTGATGGCCGAAAATATATCGAATTTCTCTGGGGAGAAAATCATTTTCGCACCCGAGCGATTCATTGCAACGCTTACCGATGACGAAAAGCGCGACTTTCAACCCGACCTGCTAGTTACCATTGGCGACTCGCTGGTTTCGGGGAGGGTAAAGAAATACCTGCGGCAACATAAGCCAGTGGAGCACTGGCGCATTCATCGCACAGAGGAGCTGATGGATACCTACGATAGCCTTACTCACAGCATTGTTACCGAACCGACCTTGCTGCTACACCATTTTGTTGGCAAGGATGTTCAAGCCGAAAGTGGCTATGCCTCCCGTGCCACAGAAAAGGAGACAACCATTCGCCATCACCACGAGAAGCTGCTGCCCACGCTACCGTTCTGTGACTTCACTGCCTTTGACGAGCTGCTGAAAAACCTGCCCGATGGAAGCAACCTTCATCTGGCCAACAGCACACCCATTCGCTACTCACAGCTTTATGCCACCAACCCACAGATAAGTTACCACTGCAACCGCGGAACTTCGGGCATTGATGGATGTCTCTCCACCGCTGCCGGAGCAGCCTACGCTGGCAAGCAACCCACAACGCTTATTACTGGCGATCTAGCCTTTATCTACGATTCAAACGGAATGTGGAACACCCACTTCCCCGGCAACCTAAAGGTGATTGTAATGAACAATGGTGGAGGAAACATATTCAGGATGATAGAGTCGGGTGAGACCATGCAGGCTGCACGCCCCTACTTTGAAACGCCACATAGCGTCGACCTGAAGTCGCTCGTATCGGCCTTTGGTATTGACTTCTCCTCCTGCAGCAGCATGGAGCAGCTCCGGGAGGGAATTCAATGGCTCTACAGCAATGGCAACAAGCCCGCCGTTCTGGAGGTGAAAACCGATTTCGACATCAACATAAAAACATTTAAGGATTACTACAAACTAATACGACAACCACAATGAGCAGCAGAAATTGGACAACCATAAAGGAGTTTGAGCAGATAAAGTTTGAATACTTTGAGGGCATTGCCAAGATTACCATCAACCGCCCACGCTACCGTAACGCCTTTACTCCCGACACGGTGAAGGAGATGATTGAGTCGATGGTGTACTGCCGCGAAAGCCCCGACATTTACACCGTGATTCTCACCGGCGAAGGCGACAAGGCTTTCTGTAGCGGTGGTGACCAGAACATAAAGAGCACCGCCGGATATATTGGCAAGGATGGCGTGCCACGCCTCAACGTGCTCGACCTCCAAAAGCTGATTCGCTCGCTACCCAAACCCGTTGTGGCCATGGTAAACGGCTACGCCATTGGTGGTGGACACGTGCTGCACGTGGTGTGCGACCTCTCCATTGCCTCGGAGAACGCCATTTTTGGACAAACGGGTCCCAAGGTAGGCAGCTTCGATGCCGGCTTTGGCTCCTCCTACCTTGCAAGGGTGGTGGGTCAGAAGAAGGCGCGCGAAATTTGGTTCCTCTGCGAGCAATACTCGGCTCAGGAGGCGCTGGAGATGGGGTTGGTGAACAAGGTAGTTCCCTTCGACCAGCTGGAGGATGCCACCGTGGCATGGTGCAAGAAGATGATGGAGCACAGCCCACTGGCACTTCGCATGATAAAGGCCGGCCTTAACGCCGAGCTCGACGGGCAGGCAGGCATACAGGAGCTTGCCGGTAACGCCACCATGCTCTTCTACATGACAGAGGAGGCGCAAGAGGGTAAGCGAGCTTTTCTCGAAAAAAGAAAACCCGACTTCAAGAAATTCCCCCGTTTACCCTAAATTGAACAGCACAAGAAGTGGGCAACCCGGTTGCCTTCACTGCAAAACATATACCTATAATGCGTAAGTTAATTCACTGGATGCACGCCATCCGACCAAAAACGCTGCCACTGGCGCTCTCCAGCTCCATTCTGGGGAGCTTCATTGCCGCAGCCGACGGCCTGTTTCGATGGAGCGTGTTTGTGCTGGCGGCTGCCACCTCGCTGCTGCTTCAGGTGCTATCGAACCTAGCCAACGACTATGGCGACTTTGCCAAGGGAACTGACACCGCCGAGAGGATTGGTCCGGCGCGCATGGTGCAAACGGGTGCCATTACGTCACGCCAAATGGTGTGGGCCATTGCCGCTGTGTCGCTCATGACCTTGGTATCGGGTTCGTTGCTCATATTCGAAGGCCTGGGTGGAGGACATGCCCTACTAAAGGTAATCTTCTTCCTGCTCGGTCTCACGGCCATTGGAGCTGCCATTAACTACACCGTGGGAAAAAATCCATACGGCTACAGCGGCTTTGGCGACATGTTTGTATTTCTCTTCTTTGGTTTGCTGGGCGTAATGGGAACCTACTACCTACACGCCCACGTGATACGGCTCGACCTGCTGCTACCGGCAACATCCATTGGACTGCTGAGCGCGGGAGTGCTTAACCTGAACAACTTACGCGATGTAAACAACGACATAAAAACCCACAAGCATACGCTGGTGGTAATGATGGGCAGCTCCAAGGCAAAGGTTTACCACTTGTTGCTACTGGTGGTGGCGCTGATAACCGGAGGGCTCTACATAATGCTGCACTACCACACGCTTTACCAGCTGCTGTTTGTGATAACCATTCTGCCGCTTACCCTCAACGTAAGGGCGGTGTTCACCAACCGCATCCCCGCCGAGCTCAACAACGAGCTAAAGCGCCTTTCGCTCTCCACTCTCCTATTTTCGGTAACCTTTGGGATGGGATTGCTGCTGTAGCAACTCAATTTATAGACACTTCACCCGGAAGGGGCAAGAAGTTTATGCAAAACAATATTTGATGGACCAATGCTAGAGGCAAGATATATAGGACACATACTCAACTTCAAGATTCCAGGGAAAACCTCGCGCGGAACGCTCACCGAGAAGAAGTCATACTACCTGCTGCTTCACGACACCGCCAGCGGTGCCACCGGCATTGGAGAGTGCTCAACCCTACCCGACCTGAGCATTGACCATACACCCGGCTATGCCGATAAGCTGCAGGAGGTGTGCGACAGCATTACCAATGGCAAGAGCCACATTGACCTAGAGCAATTTCCATCCATTGCCTTTGGCGTGGAGACGGCCCTGCAAAGCCTTCAAAACGCCAGTTCGGGAACCAACATCCTTTTCCCCTCAGCCTTTACCAGAGGCGAGAAGGGCATCCCCATTAATGGGCTGGTGTGGATGGGCGACCGAGAATTCATGGAGAAGCAGATTTCGGAGAAGCTGGAGTCCGGGTTTACCTGCATAAAGCTGAAGATTGGGGCGCTGGACTTCGATACCGAGCTGGACGTTCTGCGTAACCTCCGACAAACCTTCTCTCCCAGCGACATTGAAATACGCGTGGATGCCAACGGAGCATTCACCCCAAAGGAGGCTCTCGGTAAGTTGGAACGGCTGGCGCAATTCTCCATTCACTCCATTGAGCAACCCATACGGCAGGGGCAGCCGGAGGAGATGGCACGCCTCTGCGCCAAATCGCCCATACCCATTGCGCTAGACGAGGAGCTCATAGGAGTTCCAAAAGCCAACAGGCTGCCGCTGCTTCAGCAAATAAAACCACAATACATTATTCTTAAGCCCAGCCTAATCGGTGGATTTGCGGGTAGTTGCAGCTGGATTGATGCCGCCAACCACACCAACACGGGCTGGTGGGTAACCTCGGCGCTGGAAGGGAATATTGGTCTAAACGCCATTGCGCAGTGGACCTTTACGCTCAACAGCAGCATGCCTCAGGGGCTGGGAACGGGGCAGGTCTTTACAAACAACATCCCGTCGCCGCTCACCATTCGCGAAGGAAAGCTGCACTACGATATCACCAACCCGTGGAACCTAACCATGTGCCAATGGAAAGAGTAGAGCAACGGTTAACCCTCAACGGAGTTACCCGCTCGGGCAATGAGCTGCTGCACCACTGCACCAGTGAGGCGCAAAACCCGCTTCTCCCCGAATGGGAGCGCAGCGTGCACCGCTTTATTTTGGAGTGGCTCGACGGCAACGACTACGTTACGCTCTTCACCTCCGGCTCCACCGGGGCACCCAAGGAGATACGCCAGCTAAAGCGCCACATGCTGGCCTCGGCTGGGCTAACCCGCGACTATTTTGAACTAAACGCTAATACGCAGGCACTCCTCTGCCTGCCCATAAGCTACATTGCTGGGAAGATGATGGTGGTGCGCGCCTTTCTCACCGGCATGAACCTTATTACAACGGAACCTTCGGCTAACCCCTTTGAGGCCATTCACGCACCCATAACCTTTGCCGCCATTACCCCCTACCAGCTGGCCCACTCCATGGATACGCTGCGGCGTGGCGAGGTGGATACCATAATAGTGGGCGGAGGCGAGATACCCGCCGAACTCGATGAGCAGTGCAGCACGCTGCCAACCAGCATTTACGCCACCTACGGTATGACCGAAACCAGCTCGCACGTGGCGCTGCGGGCGGTAAACGGACCAAAGCAGAGCCTCCTTTACGAAATACTTCCCGGCGTGGAGGTAAGCAACGATTCGCGTGGTTGCCTAACCATTACTGCCCCTGCCCTCACCAACCAAACGCTGGTTACCAACGATGTGGTGCGCATTGCCGACAGCCGCCACTTTGAGTGGATAGGGCGCGCCGACAACGTAATAAACAGCGGCGGGGTAAAGATATTCCCCGAACAGGTGGAGAAGAAGCTCTTCCCCCACATCCACCGCCGCTACTTTGTGGCCGGGCAACCCGACGATACACTGGGCGAGCGCGTGGTGCTATTTACCGAGGGCGAACCGCTGCAGGCTGATGAGCAGCAACAACTACAGAACCTATTCCCCACTATACTGCAGCGCTACGAAATTCCACGCCAGCTGGTTGCCATACCCCACTTTCTGCTCTCCGATGCCGGGAAGGTGCAGAAGCGGGCCACGCTGGAGCAATACCACAAAGGCAACTTGGAGGAGTAGACCCAACCCCTTGCAAACTTAGTTGATTACCAGTAAGACAATCAAGTACAGCCATGTTCAGAACATGACAGCCAGACCCAGCACCTATCTTCATGCTTTCAATTGATCGTTTTACCTCCTAACTTACTAGTAATTAATAGTTATTCATTTTGGGGTGTTTATCCAAAAATATCATACCTTGCTATAATGTTTTCAGCGTAATCAATAATTATTATATTTTTATTCACCATATTAGTGAAGTTTTTTTAAACTTTTTTATATTTGCACCGTTACTATGATAGTAGTATTTGAAGAAGATTACCTTCAAGAGTTATTTGAACATGGTAAGGCAAAAAATAAGAAACATGCATACCAACCCCAGGTAATCAAAAAGTATATCAAAGTGGTAAATATCCTTCGTGCTGTAAAAAGAATTGAGGATTTATTCCGTTTCAACTCCCTCAACTATGAAAAACTGACTAATATAGATGTAGAATCAGTTAGAGTGGATGGTAAATACCGCCTCGAGTTTCGCTCTAGAGTGGAAGGTGCAGAACCCAATACAATTACAATCTGCTCTCTTATCGATTTAAGCAAACACTACCAGTAATCATAAGTTTATAACGTCAAACAATGAACTCATCTGCCCTAATTCCTGCAATATCAACTCATCCGGGAGAAGTACTTAAGGATGAACTTGACTCCCGTAATATCAAGCAAAAAGAGTTTGCCCATGATATTGGTACTAGCCCCACAATTCTTAATGAGATTTTAAAGGGGAAACGCAATATTACCGCGGACATAGCCCTGCACCTCGAGGCTCAGCTAGAGATCCCCGCCGATTTCTGGATGAAACTCCAATCCCAATACGACATTGACCTAGCACGCATTAAGCAGCGCAACATTGAAAAGCGCAATCTAATTGA
This sequence comes from Williamwhitmania sp., assembly GCA_035529935.1. Classification (NCBI taxonomy): domain Bacteria; kingdom Pseudomonadati; phylum Bacteroidota; class Bacteroidia; order Bacteroidales; family Williamwhitmaniaceae; genus Williamwhitmania; species Williamwhitmania sp. The sequence goes on from DATKVT010000004.1 coordinate 6,984, forward strand.
GACATGGAAAGCAATAAAAGTGGCTATCCCCGTTAAATATCTTGAAAAACTAAATCTTCTTGCCAACGATCTTAAGAATGATATTGACAGGATAAAAGAGATTTATAACGCCAATTCCTTAGAAGATATAATAGATGCAAAAACAGCATACACGGGACTCTACAGGAAGTCATCAAAGCTACAGGTGGATGTAAACAATCTTACCTGTTGGGCAATGGTGTGCCGATGGATGGCTCAAAACAAAAAAGCAGCCACCTATAATGCCTCGAACCTTTCGGCTGTAAAGCAACGTATTATTGAAATTGTAAATAAAAATCACAACGTGATTGATGAAGTCACACAACTTCTTTACGATTACGGCATCAAGTTTATTATTCTCGAAAAACCGGACCAGACACCCGTTGACGGTTTTTCCTTTTTCAGTGGTTTAAATCCAGTTATAGCGATAACCCTACGAAAAAAAACCATTGATAACTTTTCCTTTACCGTTCTCCATGAACTTGGACATATTCAAGATCACCTGCGTCCTAATAGTACATCATTTTTCATTGATTGCTTCGATCTCCAGGAGAGCAAGAAAGACACAAATGAGGCGCAGGCCGATCGTTACGCACAGCAGGCGCTCATACCGCCAGCAGTATGGGCTACGTTTAGCCTCTCCAAAAATATTTTTAACGACCTATACATTCAGCAATTTGCACAGGAGCACAACCTGAATCCAGCCATAGTTCTAGGGAGGTATAGCTTCGAAACAAACAACTATAAGGTAAGAACAACAATAGATAGAGGAATTAATTAAAGTCCATCAAAAAACATAACTAATTTCGTCTCTAACAGAAGTAGCACTTGCGTGCAATTGTTAGCGACTTTACTATTAGCTATTCTCAGCCCTAAGCCTTCAAATAGCTAATCACCAGAGGTAATATTAACGAACTGAAAATCACACAACTTCTTGCCATTTTCGGCCTCCAAGCCAGGCTATAAAGCGCAAGTGCTGCGCGCACCATAGTAAATAGCTGCGAGCTGTGCGAATTGAACATTGAGATGGAAAAGGAATAATGAATTAGATAAATAAAACTCACAAAAAAAATATATAAATTGTTTTTTTACATAATTAAGTATAACTTTCGATAAGTTATGTTGAATAACATTCTTAAAACACATATTTAGAATGGCAAGTATCAAATATCAAACGACATAACTTGTCTATTAAATTTAAAGATTCTTGCCAATAGTGATGGAACAAATATTTTAAATAACAAACTTAACTTAACCCGCATGGAAGAAAAATTAAAATGCCACTTTCTCAATCTCTATCATATGGCCCTTGCAGATACAGAAGTTGATACATCAGAATTAGAAATGCTATATGGTATAGGAGCTGAAAAGGGAATAACCAGGTCAGAAATTGACTCGGTTGTTCTCCGGCCAGATTCTGTTAAGTTTACTGCACCAGAAACAGTAATTGAAAAAATAGAAAGTTTATACGATTTCGCTCGTATAGCGTGGGCTGATGGCCATATTGATGAGAATGAAACAAGATTGATGCATGTTTTCTCCAAAAGGTTTGGCTTTGAAGATGAAAATATTCAAACCATTGTGCAATTCATCCTAGATGAGGTTAAAAAAGGGACATCGAAGGAAGATATTTTCAAAATAGTAACCGAAAATTCATAAATAATGGACCTATCTAAAATTAAAAAAGACTTATTCTCAGTTAAGAAACAAACCGAGAAAGGTATTGAGCCTAAAATAGAGATTCCTAATTTAACCTCAAGAGAAATAGTAAACTATGAAGAATATGGTTTTAATCAGGCAGGAAGACTAGGTGGATCAGTTGCGGGTCTTCGTGTTAACCTTCAAAAGATATATTACGATTTCAGGCAGAAGGTTAAGAAAGATATTGAAAAACAGAATGAATTAAGGAGGCCATTTATTGTCAAAATCGAAGAATACAAAGGTGACATTGAAAGATTGAGTAACAAAATCGAAAAAACAACAACTGAAAGCATACCAAAAACAAAGAATCTCCTTGAAAGATTGAAGGAGGAATTATCATACATTAAAAAAAATCCTCAGGAAATTACTGGTGACGATACGGGAAAGGTTGCATTTATAATTGGAGGTATCATCCTTATTTTCTTAACAGTCTATCTGTTTATTTTTTACAGTTCTGCCTCCTATTCCACGTTCTTCAAAGATTTCAAATTAAACGAGATAGGAGTAGCCAACTCTATTTTTGATCCAAAAGCGCTTACAATCGCATTTCAAAATGGAATAACAGAATTGATTTTAATAGTGACAATTCCGTTTGTTTTTTTAGGCTAGGCTATCTAATACACAAATTTCAAGAACAAAAAGGCGTTGGAAAATACTTTAAAATAGCTATGCTCATTTTCATTACTTTCATTTTTGACACAATTCTTGCATATGAAATTACCGAGAAGATATACAATATTCAAAAAGGTAATAGTTTCGAAAAGATGCCTGACTATACCTTGAATATGGCATTCCATTCAATAAATTTTTGGTTAATTATTTTTGCGGGATTTATTGTATATCTTATTTGGGGATTTGTTTTCAGCTTTGTTATGGAAGCTTTAGGCAAAATGGATAAGGTAAAGATTGCAATCGAAGAAAAAAACAAAGAAATCAAAGATGCTGAATTAGAACTTAAAGATTTTGAAGTTCAAATCGACAAAATGACTCACACGAAAGCGGAGTTCACTAAAGAGATGAATAAACTGAAAAGAATTATTGAAAATGCGATAATTCCGGATGAATTTGAACATGACATTTTTGCTTTCTCTACAGGCTGGATATCTTTTATGAAGCAAGGAGGAAAGTCTAAAGAAGAAATAGAAGACGCGAATATTGTTACACATGAATTTGTGAAAATAACACTCCATAGCTGGGAACCAATTAATGCTAATTAACATGAAAAAGATCGCACTTTTCATTCCACTTTTAATCCTTATAGGATGTAGTGGTTCAGAAAACAACAATTCAAATAGTACAAGCAATAAGTCTAACAGTGCAGCAGCCCAAGTTAAACAATTGAACATTTCTATACTACTCGACTTATCCGATAGAATTGACATAAATAAGTACCCAGAAAAACCAGAACATTTTGCAAGAGATATTGCCAACGTAAAATACATTACGGAACTTTTTGCTAAGGATATGGAAAAGCGGGGTGCATTTATGTCCAAAGGAAAATTGAGAGTTATTTTTAGTCCGAGACCACTAGATCCGAATGTCAACATTTTAGCTGAAAAACTAAATATTGATCTTTCAAAAATGGATAATAAACAAAAGAAAGTGGTTCACGACACTATCTCGACAACCTTTATTGATAATCTAACGAAAATATATAATTCAGCAATTTCAGCCCACAAATGGATTGGTTCAGATATTTGGAGATTCTTTAAAAACGATGTCAAGGATTATTGTATTGATAACGATTCCACATACAGAAACATCCTAATTATCCTTACCGATGGTTATATTTACCATGCTGATTCAAAGGATCAGGCTGGTAATAGATTTGCATACCTACTGCCTGAATTAATAACAAAATATCAATTACGTAACAATCCAAACTGGGAACAAACAATAAACAAATTAGACTTTGGGCTGATTACAAAACGAAATGATTTAAACAACCTTGAAATTTTAGTACTTGAAATTACGCCTTCACCTGTATACAAAGACGATGAAGACATTATTAAAGATGTTTTGTCAAAATGGTTTAAAGAGATGCAAGTAAAACGATTTGCACTATATAATTCTGACCTTCCTGAATATACGAAACAAAGAATAAGTGATTTTATGAAATAAATCAGGAATTTTATCAACGAGCTGCCATTTTGAATTCGTAATGGAAAATGATGACTAAGTCATGAAGGAAGGGCAGAAACTATGGACAAGGGAGGAGCTGATTTTAGCGGTAAACCTCTACTGCAAACTCCCTTTTGGCCGATTGCACAGGCTCAATCCAGAGGTAATTAGCCTTGCCAACCTTATAGGCCGAACAGCCAGCGCCGTTGCCTTAAAGCTGGTAAACTTTGCAAGTCTCGACCCTAGCCTTCAAGCCCGAGGAATTAAGGGCGCTTCCAACTCGAGCAACCTCGACAAAGAGATTTGGAATGAATTCTTCAACCATTGGGATGAGCTGCCCTTTGAAAGCGAGAAGCTACTTGCAAAAATTGAAAAAACAACCGTTGAGCAGCTGCATCACATTCCGGAAAACGAATTGCCCAAAGAAGGGAAAACAAGGGAGCAAATTGTAAGGGTCAGAGTAAATCAAGCCTTTTTCAGGAGCTCCATTCTGGCATCCTACAACAACACCTGCTGCATAACGGGAATACAACAGCCAGAACTGTTAATTGCCGGGCATATTAAACCATGGAGTATCGACGAAAAGAACAGGCTAAACCCTCAAAATGGAATTGCCATAAATGCGCTACACGACAAAGCATTTGAGGCAGGGTTAATAACAATAACCCCGGACTTTAAAATAAAGGTATCGCCAATTTTACTGAAGCAAAAAAAGTCAAAATCCATTGAGGAATACTTCACTAAATACAACAACCAGGAGATCATTCTCCCATCAAGATTTCTTCCAGACGTGGAATTCCTCAAGTATCACAACGAGGTTCGATTTAAACGCTAAGCGGCCAACACCAAAGCCATAACCTACCCCTGCTCTGCCATTGATTATTATGAAAAATGGCCATACATTTGGGTAAGGAAAGTCGGAACGCAAGCGCAAGTAACTTGTAAGCTTGGCTTTACCCCCAATACCAACCAAAAACCTCAACCATGGACAAGCAAAACACCTTTCGAATTGGCATCTCGATGGCAGGAGCCGTATCGGCAGGAGCTTACACCGCCGGAGTGATGGACTACCTGCTGGAAGCACTGGAAAATTGGCAAAAGGCTAAAGATTTAAATATACCTGGAGTACCCAAGCACAACGTCGTTATCGAATCGCTGGGAGGTGCCTCGGCTGGCGGCATGACTGCCGTTATTACCTCTGCCGCCCTACAAAAGAACTTTCCGCACATCAACCAACAGAACTACGCCACCGAGGTGAACAAGCAGAACCCGCTGTTCGACTCCTGGGTAAACCTCACCGAGGAGCCCAAAAACGACATGATGGCGCAAATGCTCTCCACCGACGACATTCTTAAATCGCCCGACCTCAACCCCGACAAGGAGGTTCGTTCGGCATTCAACTCCCTCTTCATCGAAAAAATTGCTCGGCGAACCATCGATTCAATCGTTAAGGACCCCAGCACAAAGAGGCAGTACATTGCCGACGACATGGAGCTCTTCACCACCATTACCAACCTCCGAGGATTCGACTACCAGCTGCAGTTCATTACGGCTCTTGGCGTAAGAGACGACCGAATGACAATGCACAAGGACATTGTTCACTTCCAATTGAGCCCATCCGGCGTATACAAAAACGATGGCAAAATTCCATTTCATTTCGACACGCCCGATGGGTTAAACAAAAACATGCTCGTTGATGCGGCAATTGCAACCGGAGCTTTTCCAGTTGGCCTATCGCCTCGGGTGGTGGTTCGCAACCCAAAGTACATCAACGAAAATCCGCTGCTAAAAATCACGCATGGAAAGGACTACATTGTAAGCCCACTTACCGACTACAACGCCGTATGCGTTGATGGTGGGGTAATTAACAACGAGCCTTACGACCTCACCGAAACCATTTTAACCAACAGGCAAAAAGCGAGGCTGAAGAGGGACGATGGCGAGGTGGCCGCCAATTTCTACCAAATGTCCACCAGCGCGGCTACTTGCGAATCAACGGTTTTGATGATTGACCCCTTTCCAAACTACGACGACAAACCCTCATCCAACTACTTCGATCTGCTGGCAATGATGTTTGCCGCACCACAGCTACTGGGGGCAATGCGCCAGCAGCTCATGATTAAAACAGACCTTCTCGAGCAGGCATACAACGACAGGGACTACTCCCGATTTATGATAGCACCCATAAGAACGCACGAGGGGGTAACTCAACGCTACAGCATTGCGTGCGGTTCGCTGGAGGGCTTTGGAGGCTTTTTCGAGAAGCAGTTCCGAATTCACGACTACATGCTTGGACGAAGAAACTGCCAACGGTTCATCCAGCAATTCTTTTGCATTCCTACCTCGGCAAACAATCCAATTATTCAGTTTGGCTATGCCGATTTAGACAAAGATTCCCTACAACTTTTCGAGAATGATAATCACCAACGTCCAATCATACCCGACATCCGTATCTCGGACGACCAAACGCATTTGGTAACGCCGCCTGTTGAAGAGGAATTTCAATACCCCTCCATTAGCTTAAAGTACCTGATGAGCCTGGAGAAAAAAATGCAAGGCCGAATCGACGTTGTCCTTGGCAATATTGCCAATGGCAAAGATCCGGGAAAGGGCAACAACCCAGCCAATCCGGTAATCGAACGGATAAGAAGGAGAACGTGGCTTGGGCGAAACATCACCAGACCAATTGAGGATTTTACGGCCAGGAAGTTTATCTCCATAGGAAAATCGGCGGTTAAGAATGTGGCGGCAGAAAAGTTTATCGATGCGGTAATAGCGGACATGTACAACCGTGGTCTGCTGAAGCAAGACTGCTAAGCACACCTTTCGTTACGCAACACCCCATGCTCACCTTTTCGTAGGCACAGAGTATGAATAGTAATCCGCGAGGATATTTCTACCTTTAGCCTTCGGAAATAGAACCACTGTGAACCATGCTCACCTTCGCTACTGCAAGACTAACGCTGCGATCGCTTACCCCAGCTGATGCGCCCGTGCTCCAAGACTTTTTGGGTAGGAACAGGGAATTCCTTCAGGAGTGGGAGCCAAAGAGAGATGAAACTTACTACTCCATCGATTCGGCGCGATGGCTCATAGATAGCAGCACCGTAACGAACAACAACAAAACAGGCCTAAGCCTTTACCTCTTTAGGTTGGGAGAAGAAAAAATTATTGGCCACATTGGGTTGTCGAACATCGTTTACGGACCATTCCTCTCTTGCTTTTTGGGGTACAAATTAGATTTTGAGGAGACAAACAAAGGGTATATTTCTGAAGGGTTGCAAAGGGTAATACAGGTAGCATTCGACGATTATAAGCTACACCGGATAGAGGCAAACGTTATGCCTAGAAATATTCGCTCCATTAAGGTTTTGGAGAAATTGGGATTTGAGCAAGAAGGCGTAAGCAAGAGATACCTCAAAATTAACGGAAAGTGGGAGGACCACCTTCACTACGTTTTGCTGAACCCCAAAGTTGAGTAATTGCATTAGACAGGAGCTATCGCTTCAACCATCACAAATCAAAGACAATCAACAAATTAGGAGTAACCCGGTATTTTTACTACCTTTACCAACCGAGATACCGGTAGTAGCAAATATGCCCACCAACCTCCTCTAGAAGCAGAGTATTTCTTGCTTACAAACCTTCGCCCAGAGGTTTCAAAATACCAAACCTGCTGCTACCTACTGCATTGTCAGTTAGGATAATTAAACGTATTTCAGCCATCTGCCATTGCCAACCGTGCGGTTGGATAGCAATGAATTTGCCAAACAGATGATGCACTCGGAACACAATGGCTAATCACGCCCAACGGAATGCCATCCGTTGATCTAAATTGTTATATCAATTATGGACAAAGCAGCTACCATGAACTCATTTCACACCTCCTACCTCGAAATCAGCAAATCGGCACTACAGCACAACTTGCGCTTTCTGAAGGAGAATATTATTCCTAACGCCCAAATTTCCTCCGTTGTGAAAGGGAATGCCTACGGTCATGGTATTGAACTTTTTGTTCCTTTGGCCGAGGAGTGCGGCATAAGCCACTTTTCGGTGTTCAGCGCCGACGAAGCCCGGCGCGTGTATCACGCACAAACAGGCAATAGCAGCATCATGATAATGGGCATGTTAGGCCAAGACCAGCTGGAGTGGGCCATTGAAAACGACATTGAGTTTTACGTTTTTGAGCAACAGCGCCTAGAAAAGGCACTGGAAATTGCAAAAAAGGTTGGCAAGCAAGCCAAGCTCCACGTTGAGGTGGAGACGGGGATGAACCGAACAGGATTTGCGATTAAAAAGCTTCCTTGGGTTTTGCAACTTCTCAAGCAGAATAGTGACAACCTCTGCTTTACCGGCCTCTGCACCCACTTTGCCGGAGCCGAAAGCATAACCAACTACTACCGCATACACAAGCAGCAACAAGTTTTCGACAAGGCGCTAAAAATTGTTGCGGCAAGCGGAATAGCACCCCAGAAAAGGCACACGGCCTGTTCTGCGGCAGCACTACGATACCCAAAAGCTCAAATGGATTTAGTGAGGCTTGGGATTGTGCAGTATGGATTTTTTCCAACACGAGAGGTGCTTATTGAATATCTCACCAAGAAGAAGACAAAGGATAATCCTTTACAGCGCCTACTCTCTTGGAAGAGTCGGGTGATGGACGTAAAGGTGGTGAAAACAGGAGAGTTCATAGGCTATGGAACCGCCTACCTTGCCAATAACGACAAAACCATTGCTACCATTCCGGTTGGTTATGGCGATGGATTTAGCCGCTCCATGAGCAACCAGGGCCGTGTGCTTATTCATGGCCAACGGGTAAGCGTAATTGGCACGGTAAACATGAGCATGATTACAGTAGACGTTACCAGCCTCGAAAATGTAAACATTGGCGACGAGGTGGTGTTGATAGGTAAACAGGGAGACCTCGAAATTAGCGTTGCCTCCTTTAGCGAAACCAGCGAGCTCATCAACTACGAGCTGCT
>DATKVT010000005.1 GCA_035529935.1 Williamwhitmania sp.
CTTGTTATGGTACCCAAGTGTGGACACTTTATGATGTTTGAGAAACCGGATGTTTATAATTCAGAGGTTACCAAATTCCTCGACCAGCAGCAGTAGCCATGGAAGCGATTACGATTGGGAAGCATTGTGTTGTTCAACTACTGGAGGATGTTCCCTGCATCATGATTCGGTGGAACGGACTACCACCAAGCGATGAGTTTCGCCAAGGGTGTAATACCGTGCTGGAGCTTATGGAGACTCACAAGGTTTTTAAAGTTTTAACCGACAATTCACAGGCAACAGTTTTCTCGGTGGAGGATCAACGATGGTTTAACGAGGAGTGGCTTCCCAAGGCCCAAAAGTTAGGGTATCGTTACTCCGCGGTGCTGGTAAGCAAGGACGATCCGTTTGTATCGTTTGCCGTAAAGAACATAATGTCCAAAAGAGATCCGGCAAAATTTCAGGCTCAGTTCTTTTATAACTTCAATGAGGCTTTAGGTTGGCTAATAGGGGTTTAGTTGAGAGAACCGGCTTATGCCGGTTTTCTTTTTTAGTTAGTGATCTTTATGAATTCATGGCAAAATAGCAGAAACAAAGAATAAACAGCGCAGTGTAAATTCTTCTGAAAAAACAGTAGCAAAACCCACATAAGTTAACATATCGAGCTAAATTTAACGCATTAAGAGTAGCACATCACAAAGGAGCAAAACTAGGTTGCTGTAATTTCAAAACCAACACCACGTGAAAGACAAGTTGGCATCGTTCGAAACCTTCACCTCCGAGCTCTACCCCCACGAGCTGGACTACCTCCTATCCATTCAGCAGTTCCAGAAGGAGTCGAACATAAAGATTCTGAACCTCATTCACTACAACAGCCGCAACCCCAAGAACAGGCTGCCCTTCGACAAAACGGTAGACAAGCGCACCTACTCCTACCTGAAGACTTGGATTATCGAAAGCCTCCAGAAGGTGGACGTTGACATTTTCCACGAATGGTTGAGCAGGGTGGAGCACGATATCATGACCGACAACATCCAAACATCTGAGGAGAAGCGGCTTCTCGGCGAAATGGGCAACATCACCCCGTCCAGCTACTACTTTATGAAGTTCTACCGGGTGCTGCAGCACTACCGGGACTACCTTATCGTGCGAAACCGAACGCGTAACTACACCTTTATTGGCGAATACCTCGACCGCTACAAGGGCAACTACCTGCAGTCGCAGTCGCTCAACAACAAGATTAACGAGGCTGCCGAAAAGGTTGTTTTTCGAAAGATTCTAGTTGCCGAGGAGTTCTCGGTATGGGAAACGCTCTTCTCCGAAATTTACTACAACGAAACCATCGACGGCTACACCCGCTACCGTGCGGTAATTAGGCTAACCATACTCTACTACACCAATCGCGAGTTCGACAAGCTCCGCATGGTGTACGACCACCTCGACCGCCAGTTTAAGACCTCGGTGTTCTACTGCAAGCGCATTCTCGCCAACTACTACGCCAACCGGGCCATGATGCACTCCAAACTAAACCAGCTCGACGATGCCGAAAAGTATGGTCTCCTCTCCATAAGGCACACCAACAGCGACTACCTCTTTTACCTAGTGAGCGTGGTCGATATTCTGCTACGAAACAAGAAGCCGCACGAGGCACTGCAGATTATGGTGGAGTCCTTCCCCGAGCTCAAGAAGTCGGGTAACTTCTACTACAAGATTGGGTTTGCCTCCTACTACATCAAAACCTTGGTGGAGAACAACATGCTCGAGAAGGCCATGGATTACGGAGAGGTGTTCCTCAATGGCTACAAGCGCGAGATATTCGAGTTTCGCTGGCACCTCTTCTTCACCTCCTACATCACCGCACTGTTTAGGGCGGAAAAGTATTCGAAGATTATCTCGCTCGTGCGCCGCTACAAGCTGGCGGCCAAGGAGAAGCAGCTGCTGGGCTCCGCGCAGTACCTACCCTTTATTCAGCTCTACATGGTTTCGTCGGAGTATCTCGAGGGGGTGGTCTCCTGCGACAACCTCAAGAAATGTATCATGCAGCAGATATTTGACCTAGGGCAAAACCGCTTCCGCCACCGCAAGGTGATGGAGCTGCTGCAAACCCTAGCCCAGCACCTCCCCGACCTTATTCACGAAGTGATGGTGGAGCTGCGGCTTACGGAGGGGTAGGGAAAATGTGGAGGAAAGTTAACAGTTCGGCAGTAAGAAATCGTTGCGCATTTCTGAGCACTTTTGAATCATCCCACTACACCGTTTATTAATATTATGTCTTTCAAATTTAGCGTAATTCGTGCAATGTTTTTACCACGTGTTACAAACTGACATTTATTGTAAATCAATATGTATTGGCATTGTAAATCGAATATTTACAGGCTCATTAGCCATAAATCCATTCGTAAATTTATCTAAGTTATTCAATGCAATCAGTACTGCTTTTTCTATAAATCCGTTATCACAAGACCTAAGAAATTTTATATCTCTCATCTCACCATATTTATCAATCACAAAAGATATCACAATCTGGGTACAATTTGGACTACTCTCAATTATTGGCATATCAATCCTTAAATTCTTCAATAAATCCTGGCGCATTTTATCCATTCCTCCAGGATATGTCGGCATACTATCACAAACAATATAAACTGAATCATTTATCGCTTTGTCTTTAATAGATAATTCTGGAAATACAATATTAGAATACTTTGTTGTCCATAGTGTGTCATCTTGTGAGTCTATGGTATAGAAATCACCTATTTTCTCAAGCGGTATTAACTTTTTAGCAAAGCCAACTTCTTTAAGATTGTTCAATTTTCTTGATAGTAAATAAAGAGAATCTGTTTCATAATAAAATTGCCAATTTTCTGTATATCCGTTATAAATTACCTTTAAAACAGAATCCTTAACTATCTCAAAATTAAAAGTTCGGTTCTCTAAGCAGTAACGTTTATTATCATAATAAAAACAATATTCAAGTTTTGCTGAACCCTGATTAAATTCAATCAGTTCTTTTGAATAATTAGCCCGATAATAAACATTCTTTCCAAAATGCTGCAAAATCCCAATAGTATCAGGATCAGAATAATACTCAGTTTTAGAATTGAGCAATAATGTATCCTGAGATAGTACATTTTGATAGAGAATAATTCCTATCAAAATCAGGGTTATATCTTTAACAATATGGTTCATAACGCTTGTTTGCAACGTTCCTCAAATACACGCAGGGCGGGAGTTTTCCGATGAACTTCCTACGAAGATTTGCATTTCAAAATTTCAATTTTCTGTCAACGAAGCAGCGAACCCCGACTTGCGGGTATTTTGCTGTTATGCGTTCGGTGTTTTGTCGTGTAATAACTTTCCAAAATGTCATGTGCATTTTTTTAGTTGTAATTTATCTTCTGTTTCTCACAATACGACACAAATTTAGAAAGTATCTCTGTCCATTGTTTTTGGTTAAACTTACAGATAACCTTACACTCTTTGTCAAATACAAGGGTATATTTAAAGCTAAGTTGTTTTAATGTTTTCACCTGAACGCCAGAAATGTGCGTCAATACCTTGTCCTCTTCCTTATATTTTTCAGAAAACTCGATAATCTGATTTAAAAACTTATATATTTCTTTTGCATTTCCTTTGTAATATTCAACTTCATAGGCTCCATTAACCCAGTCATCAAAATAGCGCTGGTATCCCCATAACGAAAATGTGTCAACTTGATTAATATTCGTGCTTTCAAGAACGTTCCAATGCGACAGATATGTTTCTTTGTCTGTAAATACTGTTTCGAGTTTATACGTCTGTGAAAATAAGTTTGCGGAAATCATGCAAACAACTGCAATCAAAATTGTTTTTTTCATCTTATAAATTGTTTTGAAATTCGGAGAATCAAATTATTATTAATCGTTTTAAAATGCATTTAGTTTCAACTCTATTGTCAATGTAATGAGACCATAGACCAAATTACGCGTCTTTTTTTACACTGACGCATAACTCACTTATATATACGACAAAACTGTATATACACGCCCACATTGGTGTGTATTGTAAAGCTTTACATACCTTACACAAAGTTAGAATAGTTTATCACATACCATCAAAATGTGTTCGAAATCTTTTTAGCCTTTTCAGAAGCCTTTTGCCTCCATGCCCTAGACCAGCACCTCCCAGACCTTATTCACAACGTTATGGTGGAGCTGAGGCTAACGGAGGGGTGAAAAAATTCGAAAAAAGTTAAATGGTGACGCAAATATTACTCTATCCTTCCATTTACATCTTGAATAGTTGCTTCAAGTATCTCCTTTATCTCTAAAGAGGTTGTCCTAGCGAAATCCTCCATCATTTTCAAATTCATGCTGGACTCCGAACTGAAGTGCTGTACTTCGAGTTGAGATGATATACTACTCGAATATGTACAATCAAATACTACTTTCTTGTTTTCTAACAACTTAACCTCAATAGTGGTCTTTCCTAGTATAGGTTTTAATAACCAGTTTTCTTTAGTATGTAGCCCATAACGAATTCGATCTTTATGATACTTTGCTGAAATCTGACAGTCGAGTAAGGTCATTTCAAGAATATAGTCAGATCGAAATGCTCTCTTCTTTATTTTAAAATTTCCAGATCGACTAGCTTCTGTTTGCAATGAATTAGAAACGAATTCCAAGAAAGAAGGCACTACGCTTTTTTTCCCTAGAGTTACTGTGAAATCGCCTTTATAACCTCCGGCTATAGCTAATGGCACAACTAGGAATCCGTCGTCCTTTACCTTCGTTGTATCATTCATGTTCAATTTATCAATAACTCTTAAGTAAATTGTTTTACTGGTTTTCAGTGTGTCTGTTTTGGAATCAAATATATAGCCTAAAGGCATCTTGTATTCTTTCAGGGTATGCTGCAGCATATATGGTCCTACACACGAGCTTAGTAAGACTAAAATCAAGAAACACTTAGGAAAGAATCTCATTATTTTATTTAAATAGTTTAAATTCCTTTCAAACCCAATCATTTGTTGGATTTTCTATGGTATAAACCTTACCTATACACAGGATAAAACAGTAAATACTAACAGATATAATCTATTTCAAATCAACGCTTAAGCGCAGATGTCCACCAAGTCCTTCATTAATGATTCGCATCAGGGTTGAAAGCCTAATATCTGAAGAATTATTCTCGATTCTGGAGATGTAGTTCTTTGTTGTCCCACACTTTGCAGCAAGTTGCTCTTGGGTCAATCCTCTCTCCTTTCGCAATTCTTGTAGAATAACGCCAAGTTTAAACGCCTCAAACCCTTCCTCAAACCTTTCTCGCTCCTCGGCGCCTCTCACCCCATATTGCTCATCAAGATGGCTGGCAAACGAGATAAGGTTATTATCTGCTTTCTTTTTCATCGAAGTATTGTTTTTTTAGTTTCTCTGCCAATTCAATTTCATTTTTTGGAGTCCGTTGAGTTTTCTTCTGGAAGCCATTTACTAAAATCACCAACTTTCCTTTGTCGAAAAAGCTAAAAACTCTATAGATGTCACTCCCAACCTCAACTCGGATTTCATAAATTCCGGTGGTTCCTTCCATGTGTTTGAAAAACTTTGAAGGAACTCTTTCTAGGGTAGCAATCAACTTCAACGTCCAGTTGAACTTGTTCTTAACCTCCGGTTTAAGCAGGTTGAAGAAGTCCAAGTAATAGTTCTTGTAGTAGAATATATGCCTTATGAATCCCTCATCCATACCACAAAGTTATCGAATTAGGTAACTAATCCCAAATTTTTGCTCAAAAATATCTGCTTGATCAATTGTATGGCATTACTAATAAATCAATTATAGTCGAAATATAGTTGAAAAATAAGTCAGTTAATCAGTTAACAGATGAATGTTTCGTTTACCTAATGGTTCGCCTCCTTAAACTTTTGCAACTCCTCTAGCCCCCACTTTATAATTTCAGTGAAGGCTTTTGGGCTAAAATTATGACCTTCCCCCTCCCAAATCTTTACAACTATGGTTTTGCTGTCCCGCCTATCCTGCTCCATAAACTGCTGGGTTCTTTTGGGGTCTATCTTATCATCGTCGTTTCCTAAGGCTACTAGGCAAAGTTTACTCCTTAATCCGGTTAAATTTGGCCTAGTTATTTGCTGTAATCTCATGGAAAGTGCCGGGTTTATAATCAAGCATGGCAATCCCAGCTCCTCGCTAAGCCAAAAGGCGAGAAATCCACCATACGAGGAGCCAACCAAGAACTCAATAGAATTTTTTATGATATGGTCTCTCAATATTTCAAAGCTTCTCGGCTCTTTACCATAGTCCAGGTGCAGCGCGTCCACCTCTAAACCATGTGACTTCATGGTAGCAATTTTCTCTTCATTGGGTGAAGCGTTCATTCCATGTATCCAAAGGGTTTTCATATCAACGTAATTTTATCATTAACCACCTAACTGAACTGCCTATTAGCAATGTACACAAAAAATATAAATAACATTTGATTCTATCAGGGGCTGTTGTTTTACAATAAATCTGTTTCCATCTTAATCAATATCCTCGCTCAATCTATTGTTTATCCTTCTCCCACTGCACCACATTGTTTTTTATGTAATGCATAGCCCGGTCATACTCCTCCTGATTTTGGATAATGTGGTCGTAGTAGCGGGGTTGCCATGAAAACTGGCCATTAATCGCTCGTGCCCTAATGATTACAATTGATTTAAGCCCAGCCACAAATGATGAAATTGATTTAGGCAACCCCATGCTTTGTAGGTTATGTGGATCCGTATTACCCTTAGAGACGCACGGCTGCGCGTCTCTACAACCTTCTAACATTGCGTCTATACTATTTTCCCACAGACCAGCACCTCCCCGACCTTATTCACAACGTAATGGTGAAGCTGAGGCTTACGGAGGGGTAAGAAATATAAAACTCAATGGCGCAAACTTTAATTTCTGCAGCTCTGCCCGGCTGAAATTTAGCGTGCGTTAACGTTTCCTAGCTTACTCATCATCAGCTTTGTCTTTCAGCATAGGATTATCAAGGTCCCTGGCATTTAACTTTGTCACAACCTTTTTTCCTGTTGTTTTCTCAAGCTGCAAACGTGCTGCTTTTGCAACATTTCCACCTTGTTTAGCTACCACCTTGTTTTCGTGAAAAGTTTTAGGTTCTTTTTCCTTCGATATTTCGGTGGTAGAGGCTTCGGCTAGCATGTTCAATACCAACTCTAGGTTGGTCATGTGGTCACGGAGATTCTCTTTTTTCAGGTCTTTATGGCCCTTATACTGTTTTGTTGTAAGCCCACTCCATGCCTTTGTGATTTCGTCGGTTAGAATTGCAAACTCTTGCCCTTTTTTAACACCTCTATTTTCCCACTCATCGGTAAGTTCCTTTCGAATTTCGATACTTTTGAGTCGTTGGTTAATCCACTCTTTGCTATACCCTTTGCGAAGGTAAGTTTCCATCAAACGGTCTAACCCAATTTCCGGATCTTCAATTTCATCAATCCGCTCTCTACCAACTTGCGCTAGCCACATCTTAAAAGGTTCAGCCTTGGGGGAAGGAATACTTTGAATAAGGCGAAATAGTTGCTCTGTATCGGCTACATCTGTTTTGTAGTACTTTCCGTCAGCAGAAAGCATTTTCAGTTGACTACAATTTGTAGCCAACTGACTTCCCTCAGCCTTAAGTCTTGTTTTTAAGACGCTCCAGTATTTACGTGGGTTAGGGCTTTCAGTCAACACACCAACTACATCAACGATTGAAAAAAACCACTTTTCTTGATCATCATCCCAAAGAGTGCGTATTTGCTTCTCGTTGAATAGCTTTATTGCAGTTTCTTTAGTCATTGGTTTTAGAGTATAAAACAAAGGTAGAAAAAACTTTCGTGGTGTAATTAATAATCGAAAATGCGAAAACAGAAAGAATATCAACTCATTTATGCTACTATATTGGAGCCTTTTGTAGCAAAACCCTTGCCCAGCACCTCCCCGACCTTATCACGACGTGATGATGGAGCTGTGGCTTACGGTGGGTAGGGAAAAACAAGAAAAAGGTTAACGTTTTGCGTATTTGTTGTGTTTGGGAGTTTGAAACGGCTTTCATATCCCTCGTTAGTAAAGCTACCAAAAAGCGTTTAACTAACCAAATGCGTCATCAGCCCAAATACAACCGAGCGTTTTTTGCGAGCTCGGCGAAGCCAATAAATACGCTGTTAGGCAACGTGCATTTTTTATTTAGTATTATCTGTCTTTTGAGTAGTTTCTTTCAATAAGGCTTTAAATGCTTTATTTACTTTCTTTTTAGCTTCATCAGCTTTTTCTCCCTCAATGACCTCTCTTTTTAATACTTCATTTTCAATTAATTCAGATATTTCTTGGTTTGTTACTTTAACTTCGGGATATAGTCTTTTCATTATTTTTCTAATCGAGTCAATAACAGGTTCAGAGACTATCAATTGTCCAATAAAGAATTTACTAAATGTTTGTTTTTGTAAATGATAATCTTCAAGCACTGATTTACCTAGACTTTCTTTACAAACATAATATAAAAGCTCAAGGTCGTTTTCTTTCTTTAAATTCAATTGTGAGAAATCAAATTCATAAACTGTTTCATGACTTACAGGCTTTCCAAAAATAATTTTAAAAACTTTCCAACTATTCCCATTTGTAAGTATAATCCAATCAACTCCTGCGTTTGAACCGTAATCAACGGCTTGTCTAATATGGTCATCTTTCAAGTCCAAGCCCGCTGCTTTAACTTCAATTATAAATCGAACTTTTCCGTCAATTTTAATGGCTAAATCCTTAGTACATGACAAAAAAAATAAATATCTGATTATCAATAAAATAAACAGTTAAATATTTGGTAAATGCTCTGAATATCAGTATCTTACAAGAAATTACCACATCTCGATGTAAGAGCTATGATACCCAGAGTAGAGCCTAAAAGTAGTGAATTAGTTTCCATTTTCCATGCGCAAACCGGCTGGAATTTGGCCCGCGTAAAGTTCTTTGTTTTAATGATCAGCGCGCTATGCAAGGTCCAAACGGTTGGGTTTGAGAAGCTGGCTACCGCCTTTGACCACCGGGCCAGCACCAGCTCATCCCTGCGCAGAATTCAGCGGTTTATGGCTGGCTACCTGCTGGATACGGACGTGATCGCCAAGCTGATATTCAGGCTCTTGCCGCACCAGCCCCCCTACCGGCTGACCATGGACCGGACCAGCTGGAAGTTTGGCCAGCAGGACATCAACGTGCTGGTGCTGGCGGTGGTCTACCACGGGGTGGCCTTCCCCTTGATGTTCAGCATGCTGCCCAAGTGCGGCAACTCCAACACCGGCGAGCGCGTTGCGCTGGTGGAGCGGTTTACCCGGCTGTTTGGTGCGGCTTCGCTGGATTGCCTGACCGCCGACCGCGAGTTTGTGGGGGAAAAATGGACCCGCTACCTGAACGAGCACCGGATTCGGTACTACATCCGTATCCGGGAAAACTTCTGGGTTTTCCAGCCCCATAGCGGCAGGCGGGTGAAGGCCAGCTGGCTGTTTGCCGATTTGCCCCTGAACGGGTGCCGGGTGCACCACCGCATTGTTTACCTGAACAACCAGCTGTGCTACCTCTCCGCTTCCAAGGTAAAGGATAAGGAGGGAAAGCCGGAGCTGCAGGTTGTTATCGCCTTCAACAAGCCGGAGGATGCGCTGGCAATTTACAGGGAGCGCTGGCAGATTGAAACGGCCTTCAGGGCGCTGAAAACAAGCGGATTCAACATTGAAGATACCCACTTGGCCGAGATTGAAAGGATTGAAAAGCTGTTTGCGCTGGTGATGGTAGCTTTTACCTGGGCCTACCGGGTAGGCATTTACCTGCATCAGCACATCAAACCCATCAAGGTCAAGAAGCACGGGAAGCTGGCCAAAAGCATTTTTAAGTATGGCCTAACCTACATCGCAACCGTGCTGCTAAACTCTTATTATCAAGACGATATCGGAATATTTAAATTTTTGTCATGTACTTAGGGCTAAATCACAAAATGTTTTCTTTACTGCCTGTTCAGATGTAATTTCGGAATATTTGTCGTATCCAAAAAGGTCAGAAAGAATATCTGTGATTATTACAACTGTATCTGATTCATTAATGTCTTTTGCTCTTGCATTAGAAACAATTGATTGATACTTTTTCAAACCGCTTGTTAGTCGAGTTTGAACTTTTGGAGGAATCGTTGCCATTTCGTAATATTTTTAAATTAAAACACTATCAAATGTAATCATTTATCTGCTCAGTAGAAATTCATTGCATGTTGCCTAACTCGTTTATATATACGGAAAAACTGTATATACACACCCATATTGATATGTATTGCACAGTTCTATCATACTCTACACAAAGTTAGAATAGTTTACCACATATCCTCAAAAATTGATTTATTGCTCAGATGCTTCTACTAACACCATCTGCCCCCAATGCAAAATCCTTGCTAGTGGTTCGTTGTTTTTACGGGTTTTACTCACATCAATCCTCTATTGCCTCAATGCCCTGCTCCTTAAGTCTTGCCTGTCCATTCTTCATTGCGTTGACTTGTTCCGATGTGTGTCCTTGCCAGCTGGCAAGCTCACCAACAACCCTAAACGGATGTTCTGAACGGTAAGACTTTGTTGGATTTCCGGGGAATTTTTTGTCAGTTAAATTGGGATCATTCTCAATTGGACCCGTTGGCTCCACTAAATATATTCTTTCACGTCCTTCACCCAGAGCAAGTTCGGTGCCCCAAATAGCAGCATCCAGCGTTGCCGTGTGGTAGATATATTTAGCCTTTTTCTTTTGTCCATAGTTTGAAATAAAACCTGTTTCAATAAGGTCGCCAATCCTTAGATCAGCATTTGTACCGTGGAAGTATGTCTGAGAAAAAGGGGTTGGACTAGGTTCATTCGATCTGTTCTCACTTGTGCTCTTTTTTATTGTCATATGCCTATGTATGATTCTTTTTCGAACATGTTGTGCTACTAGTTTACTTACGACAAAACCACACAAAGCATTCCATTATGGCAAATATTGTGCAGCTTTATGAGGCTTTACACAAAAGTAAAACCCACAACGAATTATGGAATAGAATGTTCATGGCTCATGTTCTGCCCTTTTTAAATATGGCAAAGGTGAAACAAGCTCAAACTCTTTTGAAACGTCAAAAAACAAGTTCAATAAGTTCAGGTGCTCCCTTCCTATAATCAGTAAAATCCTATCTTCACTACTATGCGGTATTCTTTGAATATTCCGAAATATTCTAAGGTTCCGGTTAAACCATCTGCCTGTCTCAAAATCAACCCCTGTAAAATCGCCCGGTTGATCTTCATACTTAAAAGGATTCAATAGATACACCGATAGCCGCTCTTTTATCTCAGTAGGGTTATTTAGCTCTATCAATTCACTAACTATATTCGAAACCCTTTTGTTTGCACTGGCGATTTTATAGATAGAGTCGGGCGAGTGGAGGTAATACTCTTTAAACTTAGCCGTTCGAGCAGAGTCGTTAAATAACTCTTCTATATTCTTATAATGCCTACCCCAATCGTTCACGCAATAAATTGCAGGTAAATTTAGGTTCTTCCCTATTCTAAAACCCAGCTGATAAACCTCACCTTTCCCCAAGCTTAACTTACCATTCTTGTATAATGAATATAGAGAATCTATTTTGAATTGTTGATCTGGTGTAACTTCAACAGCTATAATGGTAGGTTTAAAATCACCTATGGCCTTGGCAATGGCAATAATTTCGGACTGGTAAGGTTCCTCTAATACGGATATTTTATCCTTATCTTTAGTTTTAACCGCATCTAAATTGGGATAGGCAAAATGAAAAACACCTAGAGTCATTACTTTTGTTTGAGGCGGAAGGTCATTGGCTTGACCCAATGAAATACCACTAATAAATACCCCACAGAGTAAAACGAATAATTGTTTCATTCTATTTGCTAATTGATTACTCCGAATGGGACGTTCAACCTCAGTAGAAGTTACAAAACAGTTCGTAAGTTCCTCCAGTGGAAATGTATATGGCGCTCATATTCACATCCTCCAAAGCAGTATCGCCGCTAGAAAATGCCTTTTATTTATTATTGCTTGCTATAATCATCTTTACTATTCCCTTAAACGGTTTGCTGAAGATCACCGACAAACCATCTTCCCCTTTCTGAATTTCGCATATTTTGGGAGATGAAGTATTCTTCAACCGTTCTACGGTGCAATCATTATCGACCGACAGTTGAATTGGCCGTAAGGGTATTCTAAATACGCCTAGGTCATAGGTATTGCCTAGGAGAACAATGCTTTTCCCAATAACCAGCTGCTCAAAGGGCTCAACTCTCGATTTAATTGGAACATTTACTCTGCCTCCTTTTGCAGGAACAGTAAAAGCAACACTTTCAAAAAACAGTTCCACCTCAACCCGCCTTGCCGACTCAATTTTCGCATGGTAGAACTCCTTAAATTTTATCTGAAAACAATATGTTGCATACCCCATACTATTATACCCAACAAAGATTAATACTACGGCCAAGGGTAATCGCATCAGGTATAGATAATCGGCAAATTCAGGGTTATGGATTTGATGGTTATTAACCATAATGCTTATTGCTGCTATTACAATGGTAGCAACCACTATGGCAATCCAATAAGCCAATGCCTTTTTATCGTTGAATAGAAATTTCAGGTAGGACATGGATTAAAACTTAATCGTGGTATAAGATACAAAATCATTTGCCAATAATCTCATTATAGATCTTTATATAACCTATCCTTCTCCCACTGCACCACATTGTTTTTTATGTAATGCATAACTCGTTCATACTCCTCCTGATTTCGGATTATGCGATCGTAATAACGAGGCTGCCAGGAAAACTCGATTCTATGAAAGGTGGCATATTTTTTCACCCCAATTTTATAACCACGTATTATCGATCCCAAATTTTTTGTTTGGGGGCCAAACGTATTGTTTAGATTCAAACGTCGGGTGGGTAACGGTACCTGTAGAGACGCAAAATTTTGCGTCTCTACCTCGTTCATTTCATTACCCTTCGTTATATCCAACCCGAAATTTTGCATTTCTGCCACATTCATTTCACCACAATCGGCATTATCCCTTCCGATAAAATTGGGTGTTCCATTTTTTTCAACAATTACTATCCCATGAATATGATTTGGCATAACCACAAATACATCCAATTTCACAAAAGGGAAATGTGTAGGAATTTCCATCCAACAATTGTGCGCCACCAACCCCAGTTCCGACAACCCCATCACCGCATTCACAATTTGTCCAAAATAGTGCACATCCCCAGCGGTACAGATGGTAATGAAGTAAATTCCGTCTGTTGAATAATCCCACCAAGCTGCTCGGGACGATGCTATTCGAAACCGATCTTGAAACTTCTTCATAGCACAAAATCGAGTTGGTAATCAATTGCAATGGTGGTAGTATGCCACCCTAGTCAAACTGTTTGGCCTCCTCCCAAATCTTGTTCATCTCGTCGAGGGTCATATCTTTCAGGCTTCTTCCTGCCTTTATGGTTCGCTCTTCGAGGTAGCCAAAGCGCTTCATAAACTTCTGGTTGGTACGCTCCAGCGCACTTTCTGGATCAACACCGTAGAGCCGGGCAGCATTCACCACCGAAAATAGTAGGTCGCCAAACTCCTGCTCGGTCTTTTCCCGATTGTTGTCGCTCACCTCCTTGCGCAGCTCGCGGTACTCCTCCTCCACCTTATCCCAAACTTGGGTTCGCTCCTCCCAGTCGAACCCCACGGCGCGCACCTTCTCCTGTATGCGATTGGCTTTTATTAAGGCGGGAAGCGCCTTAGGTACTCCCGAAAGCACGGTTTTATTGCCGTCCTTCTCCTTCAGCTTCAGCTGCTCCCAGTTCTCCACCACCTGCCC
>DATKVT010000006.1 GCA_035529935.1 Williamwhitmania sp.
ACAGCTACGTTAGAAATGGCTACCACTGCTTTGAGATTTCCAGCGACGAGCTCTTTCAGGCCAATGTTGCCTACCGCAGCGGCGTTAAGCGGTTGCACGGAATATTGCTGGCCGGAGTTCAGGCCAAGGATGGGAGTAACCCACTGTGGACGCTGGGCTATGGCTTTGGAACCACTGTTAGCTTGTCAAGGAAGCTATCGCTCGATATGGACCTAACTGCTCAGCAGCTGATGAAGGGGGGCATATTTCTTTCCAGAAGTGGTTTAGCCCGAGGATACCTTGGGCTAGGGCAGAAGCTATCGTCGCGAGTTGCCCTTGCTGCCGGGGTAACATTTAACTACCTAGCGTTTGATACTGCAAAGCAAAACAACGTGCAGTATCTTACTTCGCTTGCACCCCACACGCTTTCTAGTAGCGTTGGAGCCAATGGAATTGCCCTGCAGTCGTGGCTTGGATGGAAAATTGCGTTGAGGTTATACTAACGTAAGTTCGATATAGTAGAACGCAATTTCACAGTTGTTTTGCCCAAAATTCACTCGATACAGTTGGTTGTATTTATAGCTTCATATTTAGTAAAGGTGTGCAAATGTTCTTAGCGCAGGCTAGGGCATTCAGTTAGTAACGGAATTTTAGGTGGCTTTACGAAAATAGTTGCATCGAGCTGAGGTTATACTCGCTTCCTGATAAAAAATATTTTTAAGAGGGGGGAGTGTTCTTTCCTGAGTTGTCATAGTAGCGTAAATGAAAAATTTAGCACTATGAAATCAAAAAGAAAGTTAGGCAGCACTTGTGGCCGAAGAGTTGGCTTCCTGCTGCTTATTATGTTGATGGTAAGCCTTGCCGCTACGGCACAGGACTCTCTTTCGGTATCACCGAAGCCCACTTCACCCACAGTAGAAAAGGCAAGTGAAAAATGCCATTGCATAAGCGATTCGGTGTTCCAAAGAGTGCAGCTTGGCGTGGTGCCGGGCATTAGCACCAACTGTTACCTAAAGAATCCCCAAACCGTTAACGACCTCTCCTTCAACTTGCTGGTTGGAAAGGTATATAGCGTTCGTTACTTGGAGCTTGGTGGGCTGATTAACATGGACGAATCGGATGTTAGCTATGTTCAGCTGGCGGGTATTGGCAACATTGTGGGCGGAGATTTCAAAGGCGTACAATCCTCGGGTATTGTTAACACGGCCCACTCCGTTAAGGGCGTTCAGCATGCCGGGGTAATTAACTACGTTAAAGGCCCGATTGTGGGGGTTCAGCATGCTGGGGTGGTAAACCTCGACAAGGGAAATGTAACGGGAGTTCAGGGAGCCGGTGTGCTCAATATGGTCGACAGTATGCGTGGTTTTCAGCAGGCTGGGGTTTTTAACCGTGCGCTGAGAGTGAATGGTATGCAGGCAGCCGGAGTATTGAATATGGCTACCAATGTTAAGGGTGTGCAGCTTTCAGGAGTGGTTAATCAGGCTCAGGATGTTCATGGAGTTCAGGTGAGCGGTGTGGTAAACAAGGCTAAGGCCGTGAAGGGTTTCCAGCTGAGCGTGGTGAATATTGCCGATACCGTTGACGGAGCAAGCCTTGGCGTGGTAAACATTATTAAGCACGGTGGGTATATGCGCTGGGAGGTGAGCGGCGATGAGGTGTTTCCCGTTAATGTGGCCTTTCGTTCGGGCGTGCCCATGCTCCACTCCATTCTTACGGCTGGGATAGCCACCGATAACCTAAGCAACCCAACGTGGACGTTTGGTGCTGGGCTTGGCATGTCGCTTGGACGACCGGAGAAGATGCTGTTCGATGTAGATCTCACTGTGAACAACGTGGCACAGGGAGGCCGTAACAACGAGGATCAGCTGCTCCATCGCATATACCTTGGGGTGGATATACCGGTGGGAAAAAAGCTCTCCATAGCGGCCGGTGTAACCTACAACTTCTTCTTCTACGAGCAGGGCGACAAGAACAGGATTAACGATATAATGCCCTACTCCGTTTACAGGGAGAACATCCACGGCACCTCCATGGTGGATAGCTGGGTGGGTGGAAAAATTGCCATTCGGTTTAGGTAGGGTTATTCCCTCTTTACGCTAAAGGTCTGCTGCTACTGTGCGGCAGACCTTTTAGTTTTTTGTGGGGGTTAGGTTGAATGGTAAAGGAAGAATGTAATTGCATTGATATGCAGCAAGGAATCATGGGATACTACCCTCCTGCATGGCAATTTCTTCCAAAATCTTTGTAACTTGCTCTTGTGTAAAGCGTAGGTTTTTCATCTCTTAAATTTTAAAGTTTTGCAACCTTAAATTTAGAAAAATCTCACTTTACACACTTTTTGGGACAGTATCCATGGGATACTTCGCTTGCTAGTTACATACACCTATGTTTGAGTGGGGAGAAACCCCTGTGTTCTGTCTTCCATTATCATACTCTATAGTCACATGTGCTTATAAGAGGCTGTTTCAGGATTCATATATTTTAATCCAAGTGGAATCACCTTTAAAAAATCATTATCATTTGTTGATAGAAGAACATAGTCGTTGTGAATGGCTGTTGCTGCAATAACTGCATCTGGTAACCTTATATGAGTTGATTTTCTTATTTGAATTGCACTGTTTATTATTTCATCATTAATGTAATGAATTTCAGAGCCGGCTAAAAACTCTTCCCTTACTCTAATATCTTCGGCAATTGGGGGATTCCATACTAATAATTCAATTTTCGTAATGAACGAAACTTTACAATCATCATCAACCAAAGTATCCATAAATGAAATTGCTTTTGGAGGAAGTACCTCGTCCAGATATTTTACAACTGTACAAGTATCAATTAAATATTTCTGTCCCATTCGCTACGTAAATCTGAAATTTGATCGTCAATTTCTTTATTGCTTTGTTTTGATAATTTACCTCTCAAAGCAGATAATTTTCTTTTAGGCTTTTCAGAGAATATCATGAATGTAGAGCCACTTGGCGGGCAAAACATTACAGTCTCATTTTCGATGCCACATATAAAGTCGTCGAATGAAAATCCTTTAGATTCTGTTTGCCAGCCAGCGACCTTATATTCAGCTTGTGGTTCATTTACTACTGTTATCATGGGGGTCTCCTTTCGTTTCTATAAATTTATACTTGCTTAATTTGATTATGATGCAGAAAAGAACTACAACGTGTTCAAAAGAATATTCAAATATATCCATTAAGCCGTGAGCAACTGCATTTCGCAAATTTAATCCTGCCTTTTCTGCTAATACATATTTTATTAGTATTCTGTCTTCCTCATCAAAATTAGTTTTCTGTTCAGGTTTTAAAAGTGGTTCGTGAGCAATATCAGCCAATAAATCATCCAATAATTTTTCCATTACCAATCTATCTGAGCCTTTCTGTCTTGTTTTAAATGTTGCAATGCCAATTTTCTCACAAAAATATCGTAAAAGCCCCTCAACTTTCAATGTTAAACTATCGGTTACGGTAACAAATTCACATTGATAAGTATTGTCAGCGAAGAAACTGTCGAGTTCATCAAACAACCTTTTCAATCCAGGTTTAAGTGTATCTATTGGTTTGACATCTACTGCCTGACCATGATAATTCCTTACAATAACTTCATTAAACCATGTGCCTTCTAAATGGGATATCACAGAGGCGTAATTTAATTTCTTGGCTTTATAGGCTTCAATAAAAAACCTATGCATTGTTTGTGTACCAATTTGAAAATTGAATGTATATGAGTTCCAAAAACTGAATTTTTCTTTTTCTTCATCAGTATAAAACACGTCAACCGTGTTTCCAAATTTATCCATTATTGATGTTGGGAGCATTGAGAGCAAAACGGTCTGTTTACTCAATTCAACAGAACGGTCTTTAATATTTTTAATTGTATCATACCATGGAGATGTTATGAAATGATTAATTATGCCTCTTTCGTTGTTGTCAGCAACCGCTTTTAAAATGCGCTCATTCATATTATCAACGTGCTCCTTTGGTAGTTCTTGCCTTACTTCTGACAACCGAAACTTGCCTCTTAATTCGGAATAATATTTCTCCAATCTACTAATGTCATTAGGTAGTTTAATCTGTTGATAAATGCGGAGTGCATTTCCTGCAAAATTCACACAGGTATGGTTTGATTTACTTTCTGCATCAGTTGCGAGTTTCTCATACAACTTTGCTTTGTATTTTAATAAGTCATCGACCGGTTTATTTCTTTTTTGCTCAATAGCAATATTACGGTCAATGGCATACATTGCACCCCATACATAGGTTTTTTCAAGTTCTTCAGCCCCTGCCAAGTTTTTATCAACAACTTTCTGAAAGTCGATTAATTTATTTGATAAACCAAAATAATCGGATAACAAACCAGAAAGGTCAAGTAAAATACGTAAAGTGCCTTCCTTAGTAATATCCCAATTTTGGTGCGTTTCAAATATGTATTTAATTATATTAGTCAACTCAGGCTCAAGATTTGATTTTTCTGCAACACCGAATGCCATTCGCAAAGAATGGAAGAAATGCAACACGTAATGATTTTTTTCACCACCTTTATTAGCTTTAGCTTGATAATCTTTGCTAAGCTGAAATAACTCATTACAAAGCTGACGTTTAAAATCATTATGTCTTGACGTGGCAGTTTTTTCACCAAAATACACCATTAAACCGTATTCAGTTTTTGCATATAGGTTTTTGCATTCGTTGTAACGTTTTTCAAAAAATTCAAAATCTTGTTGGGTGTATTTTGTAACATCAGGCCAATAAAGAGGTATTTGGCTGCCATCTTCCAAAGTTTGTGTACCACTCATTTGCCAACTTAATCCGTTAATAATTCCTTCTGCATTATCATGTTTATTATCAAAAGACTTTTGAACTGAAAATACTTCTCTGTCAAGTTCTGCAATTGCAGCAATATTCTGTTTGCCTTCTTCAAAAAGTTGCTTGCAGACCTGCTGAAATTCTGAATTGATTGTATGGACATCCTTACAATCGTATGAACTTTCATCAATCTTTTTCAAATATTTTTCTAGAGTATTCATTTCTTGTTCCTTCACAATGATTTACTTTTCAATTTATGTCTGTCATTTCTGTTTTCTACCGTGTATAAACGCAATTGTGTCAGTTTGTCCAATAGGTGAAATAAAATTGGTTATACCCAAATATATGAATTATTCCCATACTGTAAGTTAAGTTTTTTTCCTTTGTTTCTCTGCGGCGAAGCGTGTTCGCCGCGGAGAAACGTTGCGGTTGGCCTATGGGCAGGGCCACGCTAAGGTGCTGAGCTACTCGGTGCGCTCAAAGCTTACGGCCTCAATGGCCCGCTTGAGCTCCACCCCCGGCGTAAAGATTACCTTTACCCCGGTAATTTTGCCGGTGTTGAACTCCTCCAGGGTGTCCACACCATCGCTGGAGATGGAGAGGCGCAGGGAGCCAAACTCTCCCAAGCTTACGCTCTTGCCCATAACTAGATACTTGGGCATGGCCTCCAGCAGGCTCTCAATTACGTTGGACACGTCGCCCCGCGAGAGCGACGACATGCCGGTAATCTCCTTGGCCAGCTCGGTTTTGCTAATCATGCCGTCGTTTACCGTAGAAGCATACCACTTCTTCGCTTGACGGTCCTGCGGATTTATCCGCTCAATCAAATGGTACTTCATGATACTTGGTTTTGTGCCTCGGAAGTATGGCCTGGGCGATAGCTCCGAAGCGGATTTACAGCATATGCTGGTTGTAGTTTGTCTGCATCAGCATGGAGCGAAAAAATCTTGGGCAAGATTTTTTTCCAAGTTGGGCAAAACTTTTTCCCGGGATGGGCAAAACTTTTTCCCGGGATGGGCAAAACTTTTTTCCAAGTTGGGCAAAATTTTTCTCTCCTTTAACTTTTAATCTACTTGAACACAATCAAAGGCTAATCCTACATTCTGTAATCCTAAAAACCGTGCTGGCAAGCGGAGGAGGAATTGTGAATCCAACACTCTAATCTAAAGCATGTTATCCCAAATTTATGGCAACGTTTTTTAAAAGTCAAGAGCTTTTTAGAAAAAAGTTAAGGTTTGGGCAAAAAAAATGCACAGAACGACGCCTATTCTAACCCAACAAAACGCTGGCGCGAGTGGCAGGAAAATGGGAGAGATGGCTCTGCTTGTTGGGTTAGTGGGTGGGGAGAGCTAATTGATTATCCACTATTATTCAATTTCTCTATTCCCAATCAAATTTAGCTGC
The DNA here is from genome assembly GCA_035529935.1 of Williamwhitmania sp. Classification (NCBI taxonomy): domain Bacteria; kingdom Pseudomonadati; phylum Bacteroidota; class Bacteroidia; order Bacteroidales; family Williamwhitmaniaceae; genus Williamwhitmania; species Williamwhitmania sp. Next base: position 6,195 of record DATKVT010000006.1, read on the forward strand.
CAATTTAGTCTTTGCTTATCAAATCGGCTCATATATGTTAATGCACTGGTAAATAATACTGGTGTATTTATAAGTGTTTCATCTTTTTTCTCAATAATACTCTCTGCGAGTCTCTCTTTTATGATGTGTATTCCATATCTCACATCAAATACAAAATCATAGCCAAACCAAACATTGTCAAATTTTCCATTTTCATTAACCTTATTAATCCCAAAGAAATTTGCAGCCCCAGTGTTGCATACAACAATTATTTCGGGGTTTATTTTGCACATTATATCATGACTTAATCTTAATTGCTCGACAATGAATTGGATATCGTTTTTGAAGAATAGCTCTATCTTCTTTTGATTAGTCTCTCTGAACTGGAAAAGGTCAATGTAGGTCCAATTATTTTCATACCTCGTTCCAACAACTAGGTCACCAAAACTCTTATAATGTTTTGGATAATCAGTTATAGCTCTATCAATATCATAAAGAAATGATTCGTTATTTGCATCTGAAGGGAATGATGGATTTATACCAACAAATAAAGCTTTCCCTTTTTTAAATTCAGCCCCTACAAAACCTCTATCGATTATGGCTTGAACATCTTCTTGACTCGATTTATATTTAAATATTTCAGTCAATTTTGTTCGTGTTAAATTATCAATTTCTTCAGGAACCATTGTTCTTTTTATATAGTGGCTAACGAGCGTATAAATTCAATTGCATTTCTTTCACCAAAAGGTGGAATAAAATTGCTCCTTACACAAATATAGAAATCTTTACCACAACTCTTTTAAGGCCGTGGGGAATTTAAGGCCGTTATATTTTAGTGGGATGGATTTAGGCTGGGGAATATGGCGTAGCATACGGGTGGGGAGAGAAAACAATTTCGGAAACCAGTCCGGTTGCAAATTCTGCAATGTAATGTTCTGCAATTCGGGTCATTCCTTCGCTGTTTTATTGGTTGGGTTGAATTTATCCTCATTCCATTTTAAGGGGTTGTTCATAATGTATTCCGATATGGTTTGGTACGATTGTTCGTTGCGTATGATGTGGTCGTAAAAACGCGATTGCCATGCAAAATTGAACCCCAACCGGTGTGCGTGTTTCGACACCGCCGATTTGTATGAACCGATAATGGACGACAACGTATTTTTGCCCTGGTTTTGAAATCGTTTTTGCCCAATGGTTTGTTGTGGCGGTTGTTGTTGTTGTTGTTGTTGTTGTTGTTGTTGTTGTTGGGATTGCGGGGATTGTTGGGATTGGGGTGATTGTAGAGACAACGCATGCGTTGTCTCTACGCATGCGTCGTCATCCACGTATGCGTCGTCATCCACGCATGCGTCATCATCCACGTGGTTACCATCCCCGGACGTATCGCCATCCGCGTTGTCGTTCGTTTCAACGGTTCCATTGCCATTCAATATCAATATGCCGTGCACATGGTTGGGCATAACCACAAATTCGCCCAAATCGATGTTTGGGGTGTGGTTTTTAATTTCGTGCCATAAAATGTCGGCAATAATACCCACACCCGATAAATTCATTTTTCCATTTACCACATCACCCAAATGGTTTTCCCTGCCCTTGGTGCAAATGGTTACAAAATAGGCCGCAGGTTGCCCATAATCCCAATGCTGCAATCGGGTAGACGGTATGCGGTATTTATTTTGAAATTTGACCATGTTGGTTTTCGATAATCACGAACGAGCATCTACACGCTTGTTCTTTAGCCATTTGGTGGAATAAATCATCCCTTACACAAATATAAAAATCTTTGCAAGAACCCTTTATTCTGCCAGAAGGATTTTAATGCCCTTGGTGGTTTAGTGGGAGGGATTTTGGGTGGGGAGGAGGCTTATGGTCACACCTGCGTATGGAGAGCAAGTTGTCTCGTCCTAGAAAAAGTTTACAGATTAATACTTAAATCCTGAGATAGATTTACATTAGAAATTAATCCTGAGATTGGTTTACAATGATAGGATTTTTCTTGTAATAATTCTTCCATAA
>DATKVT010000007.1 GCA_035529935.1 Williamwhitmania sp.
ATTTAACAACTCGCAAGAGGATGAATTTATGGAATGAGACAAAATCAGTACCGATAAGCCGCCCAATGGTATGGGAAGCTTACAAGAAAGTGCGCTCTAACAATGGAAGTGCAGGAGTTGATCAAGTGAGCATGGAAGAATTCGATGCCCAAAGGTCGAAACACCTGTACAAGCTATGGAACAGGATGGCCTCGGGAAGCTATTTTCCACCACCTGTTAAAGAAGTTGAGATTCCGAAGAAAGACGGGAAAGTCCGTAAGCTAGGAATCCCGACCATTAGCGATCGAGTGGCTCAGATGGTGATCAAAGATTATCTAGAACCACGGTTTGAACAACTATTCAGTCCCAATTCCTATGCTTACCGCCCCAATAAGAATGCCCATCAGGCATTGGCAGCGGTGCGCGAAAACTGCTGGGAAACAGATTGGGTAATCGACCTGGACATCAAAGGACTCTTCGACAACATCGACCACCAAAAGCTAATGCTCGCAGTAGGGAAACACGTAAGCGAGAAATGGTGCCTGCTTTACATCCAACGATGGCTTGAAATGCCCGTGCTTACCAAATCAGGAGAGCTGGTTCAGAAGCAAGGCCACGGCACGCCACAAGGAGGGGTAATCAGCCCACTACTAGCCAACTTGTTTCTACACTACGCCATGGATAAGTGGTTGGAGAAAACCCACCCCACGGTAAAATATGTGCGTTATGCCGATGATGTCATAGTGCACTGTAAAAGTAAATCGCAAGCGGACTATGTTTTGCGCAACTTGAACAAACGGATGACAGCGTGTGGGCTGGAGCTGCACCCCGAAAAGACGAAGCTGGTTTACTGTCGCGATTACCGACGACAAGGGAAACACGAAACGGTTAAGTTCGATTTTCTGGGGTACTCTTTTCAGCCACGAAGTGCAAAGTCGAAGACCACCGGAAATATGTTTTTGGGTTACGACTGCGCCATTAGCATCAGTTCAAGGAAGCGCATTGCCGACAAGATGGAAGAGCTGGACATTGTTCACCTGACACACAAAAGCATAGTGGGCGTAGCCCAATACCTCGAACCCTTTATTCGGGGTTGGGTGAACTACTACGGCAAGTTCAGGATCTATGAGCTGAACCCAATCTTTCAGCTGCTCCGCAAGCGCCTGGTTAGGTGGGCACGCCAAAGGTATAAACGGTACAAGACGAGTTTAAACCGAGCTTATCACTGGTTGAAACGGATACGGGAACAATTTCCGAATTTGTTTTACCACTGGCGACTAGGTTTTTCGTAATGTAGTGGTAGATTTGTATAACAAGAGCCGTGTGATGGGAGACTATCAAGCACGGTTCTGTGAGAGGCTTGGGGTGAAATTCCCCTTGCCTACTCGACCCGCCAACGTAAAACGTAAAGCATAGCTTATGAAACTGAAGAAATATTATTTTGTACTTTGTATTGCCTTTTTGACTTATTCCCATTCTTTTTGTCAGAATCAGCATCTTGATATAGGGTTTTTAAAGGGAAACTGGTTCTTTATTGATACAACTTACGAGAATGATTCTGCTATAGTTAAATATCATGAAGTTTTTTTCAATGATTCATTAATGATTGAAGCAATTGCTGATATAGGTGCTGGGCCATTTTACAGTTCCTATCAAATTGACGGTAATAACATTTTGACAAGAAATTCTAGAATGAATGTAACTATTGATAATCCGAATAAAATTGAAATAGAATTTAAATTTGTTTCCGAAGAAGAAGCTAAAAAAGTTATTCTTACACGAATGGAAAAACATGATAAACCCTTGAAAGAGTTTTATAGTATTGATACTTTGAATATTTATGACTTGGAATTAAGAAAAAGAGCACGTGAGTACAAAGCAAAAAGGTTATTTTGAAATTAAGATGAATAGTAGTTCAAAAAAGGTTGATTCCCCATCCAACCATTTACAAATTATATTGTTGATTTGAGTATTATACGGTTTCCGTATATACAGGCAAGTTAAAGGCAATTCTAGACCGCACATCAAGGCACTTGCAAAGTCAAATATTAATATTTTCACAAAATGGCATTAACAAAAATAAACGGTATCGATTTAAACCTAAATGCAAAGGGAAACGGAAAACCATTGCTGCTAATCCACGGTTTAGGTGGTAGCTGTAGGCAATTAGACATCATCATAAATCCTCTTTCTAAACATTTCAAAACAATTACGTTTGACGTTCGAGGACATGGACAAAGCGAAAAACCAACGGAA
>DATKVT010000008.1 GCA_035529935.1 Williamwhitmania sp.
CAGTAGGTAAGCATGGAGATGAATCTACAATACAAGCGTATGTAAAGGGTCAAGGTCGAGAAAAAGAATATATAAAGATACACAGTCAGCAACTGTCTTTGTTTTAATACCTCGTCAGCTCTGCTGCGAGGTAGTTTATTAATTATGATTCACTCAAGAATAAGCTACCTGAAAAGTATTTCAACCCTGAACAAACAAAGGAGTTCATAACTAACTTTAATAAAAGTTGTGATTGGCAAAATAGAAAGGGAAAGTTTGTTGACTATTTCACGATGAAAAATATTGGAGGTACAGACCAAACAGCTTTTATATATGAGTATTTCCTTAATTGTGACAGCATAAGAATAATACTAACTTATAACATGACGAAAAATTCACCAGAATTATTCAAAATTAAAATTGAGCCAATGGAGGAAAAAAATCAGATGATTATTGACCCATCAAAACAACTTATACCACAATGACCCGCTAGCCCGGACACAAAATGCAGCAACGGCGCGGAACCGTCAAAAGGCCGGTTATTTCATGTCCTATCGTCCCTCCGTTCCAAACCTTTGCCAATAAGAGTTAATTCGCTTTTTAGAAGAAACTGGTAATACCAGCAGCATCGCCAAGAAATGAAAGCGCTTCCATGGGCCTCTGGCCCATATCACAAGTTAGGTAAAAGCGCAAGGCTGCAGCAACTAAAAGAATACCTAATTCTATTCATCCAAAAAGAACCCTGCCGATGCGCGATTCCCATTCAAATATAGCCCCAAAAGGCATCTATGCCGCTTCCACTTTGTAGGAATTAGAGGTGTTTTCCACCCAAAGAGATTGAACAAGTCCTATAGTTGGCTCGAAAGTTAGTGGCGTAGTAGTATTCGTATTAATAATGGTGGTGCTGGTTTATATGGTCATAATTTACCAATGAATTCAAATAGTAATGATACATCTTTAAATGTCGATAAAGATACTTTATCTATTAATGAGTCGATAGATTATGTATATAGATTCAAAAAACGATAAAAGTGTTTTATACATGTTATAATCGATAAAAGAATTATATTTGAAGAAAATCTACTTATATGAATAAGGCTGCAATATCAGGAGATATAATTGCTTATACCAGCTTGAGCGATGCTGATAAGAATAATATTGAAGCTGCAATTAAGCAACTATTTAAAGACTTAAAAGATAGCTTTGATGTATATGGCAGGATTATTAAAGGTGATTACATCGAGTGCTACATACCTAAGCCTAAAGATGCCCTAAGGATTACATTAGCTATCAAAAGTTGTATTAAATCGGTTTCGCCTGATAGTAATGAAAAAAATAATCGAAGAATAGATGTTTATAGGACACATGGAATAAGATTAGCTATAGGTATTGGTGAGATTAGTCGTCTAGATCTCAATAAAGGAATAATTGATGGTGATGCAATCTATTTTTCAGGAAGATTGATAAGTGAAACCAACGCAACATCAAATAAAGAAAGAATAGTGATCAAAAATACCTTGTTCATTAAAACAGTCAATGAGGAAGTGGATAGAGCGATGGAACCATTGTTCGCTCTTTTAGATGTTTTGATCAGTAAGGCAACGGCAAAGCAATGTTCAGTCTTGTATTTAAAGTTGTTAGGTAATAACGAAGAAGAAATTGCCAAAACTCTATCGCTAGCTCAATCAACGGTAAATAAGCACTCCACAAATCTTGGATGGAATGCTATTGATAAAGCCGTATTGTTTTTTGAAAAAGTGGTTGAAACTAAACTATAACTTTATGAGTATTATCGATTTATTAATACTTCAAATCTTAGCTCACCTCTTAAGTGATTATACACTCCAGAGTGATAAATGGGCTCAAAATAAAATTAGGAATGGATTTAAGAGTAAATATCAGAAATGGCATAGCCTAATAACAATTGTAATTTCATGGGCGCTATCATTTCAATGGCTATTCATAGTTGCTTCTGTTCCAATTGCGATTTCTCACTGGATAATTGATGGATATAAGAAAGACCTAAACAATCACAAAAAAATTAGAAAAATTTCCTTTTTTATCGATCAATCGTTGCACCTACTGGTAATATTAGGTTTTACTTTACTTTTTTACTGCTTTTTTTCAATCGAACCATATCTCAAACTGCCAGTAAATACTCATTGGTTATTAATTATTACTGGTTATGTTTTATGTACAAAACCTGCCAACATTTTTATTAAAGAGGTATTCAAGGCTTATGCTATATCAATTGAAAAAGAAAAAGAAGGAAATGAGGACGTCTTAAATGCAGGAAGACTAATCGGCATTATCGAGCGTGTTATAACTCTAACTTTAATCCTTTATGGTCAGTTTGAAGCCGTCGGCTTTATAATTGCTGGCAAATCAATACTTCGCTATAAAGAAACGGACACTTCCAAAACCGAATATGTTCTAATTGGTACATTGTTGAGCTTTGGCGTTGCCATATTAATTGGCATTGCAATCTTAAAATTTCATTTTTAAAACAGCCAGGTGCTTCAAAATAATTCTATTCTAAAATCATTGATTGACAAGCTCTGGCAAAACTTTTTGGGAGGTGGCATTGCCAACCCATTAATCGCCATTGAGCAAGTCACCTATCTCATTTTCATGAAGCGTTTGGACGATTTGGAAGCCAATCGTGTACGGGTATGCAGATTTTACCAGCGAAAAATACTGCTTGCACTAACCGCCCTCGTCCGTGTTAACGCACTAGGGCAATACAAATAAACCTCCCTCAAACTTCATCCCATTCCTTTTTTGCGTTTGTGGCGCATGCTAGGTGATAGATTTTACCACCATTTCAGCGTGCACCGCCACCGCTTTATGGGGGTTTTTTTCCATGGGCTAGCGCCAATGGCTACAAGCATACAACCCCTCCGGGGTAGGGGTTGGGGACGAAAAATACTTCGCCCTAGGGGTTGTGGAACTCTTTTACCGGTAAAAAGGAGACACACGATCGTGTGTCTCTACATTCTGTTCAATTCTTTTAATCCTTTAATCCATCAATGGCCGGATCTTCGCTTCGCTAAAACTTCATTTAACTTCCTCTATCTTCTTCTAACTTCTTTCGCTCTAACTCCTTCTCTTAATCGCCGGAGCTCCCACAAAGCTGTTGTTGGCCGGGAGCGTTTCGCTCTTCATAAGCACCGAAAGCGGTTCCAGTGTGGAGCAATCCTCCATCTTGGAGTCGTAGAGCACCACCGCCATGCCTCCAACGCTGCACTGCTTGCCAATATCCACGTATGACATCTTCATCACCCGGTCCTCGAACAGGTGGGTTTGCAGCGTGCAGTTGTCGTTTAGCACCGAGTGGTTGTCTATCTTAATGAGGTCGAACTCCGTAATTTGGGTGGTGTAGAGGCAAACACCCTTTCCAATTTTGCAGCCCAACAATCGCAGTGGATATTTAATAAAGGCTGTCCCGGTGAGGATATTCATGAAGAAGAGCACAAGAAAGTTCTCATATACCCCCGTTACCAGCTCGCTTCGCCAAACGTAGTTGCTCCAGAGGGGTTTTTTTGCGGGCACATACTTGCCAATAATAACCCATTTCAGCAGCACCATTACAAAAACTCCCAGAATGCCGGCACATAAATATAGAAAGGGAAAGTAGAGCAGTAGTTCGCCCAGATTACTTTCTACCTGTAGGTATGAAACGGCGTTGGTAATGAGTGCGGCAAACAGAATGAAGAGCGTGGCTGGAAGTATAACACGGAAAAACTCAATGGAGTAGCGCAGGATAAATAGCTTTCGGGTGGGCTTGTAGGTGCGCTTAGCCGAGAAGTCCATGTTGATGTCGCGCTTTGGCAGATACACCGCCGGCGAACCAAACCACGAGGTGCCATCCTTTGCGGGTAAATCGTTGTTGCTCATTTTTGAAAGCACCCCCACCAGCACATCGCTTCCCAGCCGTGTGTTGGGGCTAATAACGGCGCTGTTTCCCACAAAAGTTCGGTCGCCGATGTAGGTCTTTGCAATCTCAATGTAGCCGTTTCGCACGTGCGATGCCCCAATGGAGACGGAGTCGGCCAGAAAACATTCGTCGCCGGTTACCAGCAGGTCGGGCGATATAAACTCAACGGTTGATATCTCCACGCGCTTGCCCATCTTTACCCCCAGCATCTTGAACCAGAATTGAAGGTATAGGGTTGTGTAGAGCGTTCCAATTACCTGAATGCTCAACTTCATGAGCTGGTCGAAGAACCATTTCTTGTAGTAAAACAGGCTGTTTACTGGGTATTTCCCCTCCTTAATATTGCCGAGTAGCAACCACTTTAAAATGGTAATGATAACTGTAAGCAGCACCACAAACGAGAATCCGACAACCACGGTCATCCAGAGAAAGCCATAGCGTTCGGAAGAGTAATCGAGATGCGCAATGAGCATCATCCCAGGGAAGTAGGCCAGCATGGTTATAAGTGGAATAAAAAAGACGCTGGCAAACGAAAGCAGCGAGAATTTTTTCGACCATAGAGGAATGCTCTCCTGTGGCGCGTTAACCCCAATTTTAACGGCTGGTGATCCGCCCCAGTTCTCGTTGGCCGGAACGGCACCATTTTCGGGAATGAGCGTAAGATCTTCAATGGAGCTATTGTTGCCCATTTTGGTATTGTGGGCCAAGCTGCATCTGGTGCCAACAAAGGCATTGTCGCCAATCTCTATACTTCCAATTTGTAGGTAACCATCGGCAATAATGTAGCCTCGCATGTGCGTGTCGGTGCAAATGCTCACGTTATCGCCAACGGTTAGCAGGTCGAAGGCCGAAATGGCCGAGGTATTTATGTAGACGTTCTTACCCACCTTAGCACCCACCAATCGAAGGAATACGTTCATAAGGTTGGTGCCGGTAAAATAGGTTACAGGACAAATGTTTATCACCTTATCTACAATCCAAAACCGGAAATAGTAGCTGCCCCAAAGCTTATACTTCCCGGGCTTAATCTTTCCAAGCACGGCCCATTTCAACCCAATGGCAAAAGCCGAAAGAATGGGCAGAATGGCAAAATAGGCGAGGAGACTGAAGATAAGCGAGTCGATAACTCCATTGTCGGCTTGGTAGTAGTAGGAGTAAACAAAGAAGGGTCCAAGCCACTCCATCCCGAAGAGCAGGATGAGGAATAGCAGCGATACACCCTGAAAGAAGGTGCAGGTGTAGTAGCTGAGCTTCGATGGCGTGTAGATGTCGCGCTCACTACTCACTGTTTCGGTGTCTGCAGGCTTTTTATTTTCCAGCTCCTGTGCCAGATCGGTGAGGATGGGGAACTTGTAAACGTCCACCACCGACATGTTTTCGAACATTTTCAGCACCCGCATCTCCGAAACTACAATGGCTGCCAGCAGCGAGTGGCCACCCAAATCGTTGAAGAAGTGGTCGTCCATGGAGATGTCGTCGCGCTGGATATTTTTGGCAATTATGTTCACCATCTCCACCGCGTGTGGGGAGGTGGGAGGAACTATCGTTTTTTGAGTAGAAAAGGTTAGCGGTGTTTGGGGTGCGGGTAGCCTTTTCCGGTCAATTTTTTGGCTCGAGGTCATGGGAAGAGCCTCAATTACGTCGAGCGTGGAGGGAATCATGTAGTAGGGGAGCATTTCGCGGAGAAGCCTAGCTGTTGCTTCGCGGTTTATCTCCTCGTTGTCGCGCTTCACCACGTAGGCGGCCAGCTGCTGGGTGTCGGTGTCCAGCGCAACTGCTGCAGCCTGAACACCTGCACACTTCGTGAGCAGCGTCTCAATTTCGGCCAACTCCACCCTAAACCCGCGCACCTTAACCTGTGCATCGGCTCTACCCAGAAAAATGATTTCTCCGTTGGGCGCATACTTTGCCAAATCGCCGGTGCGGTAGTAGCGTTCCGCAACTCCTTTGAACCTATCGGTCTCAATAAACTTCTGGGCCGTTAAATCCTCCCTGTTGAGGTAGCCGCGCGCAATGCTTTCGCCGCCAATGAGAATTTCACCCTCTTCGCCCTTGTTAACCGGCTCGAGCCTATCGTTCACCAGCAGCACATCGTAGCCTTGGAGAGGCCGTCCAATGGTTACCTCATCCACTGCGTTCAGCTGCGCGTAGGTTGCAATTACCGCAGCCTCGGTTGGACCATAGGTGTTGAACACAAATCGTTCTGGCCTACACCAGCGGGCCGCAATCTCGGTGGAGCAAACCTCACCGCCAAAGATGAGAATCTTAAGGCCCGGAATGTCCTCCTTAACCATGGAGAGAAGGGTAGGGGCGCAGGAGAGAAAGGTGATGTTTAGCCTATTGAGAATGGCGGCAAATTGGTCACCGGAGCGCATAATTTCGAAGGTGCCAATAACCAGCGTTGCACCAACCGAAAATGGCACCCAAATCTCCTCCACCGAAGCATCGAACGATACGGAGAAACCCTGTAGCGCTCGGTCGGTTTCGTTTATGGGGTAAATGGCCTGTGCACCACGAATGTAGTTGGCCACATTCCGGTGTTCCAGCAGCACCCCCTTTGGCTTTCCGGTAGTTCCCGAGGTGTAAATGATATAGCAGAGGTCGTTATTCGAACGGTTTGTTTCGGTAGGCTTTGTGCTGGGGAAGTTGCTCAGCTCAGCAAGCTGGTAGTCGATATTGAAGATGTTGTGGGCGTTCAGCTGCGAACCAATGTGCTCAAGAATTTCATCGGAGGTGATAATCAGCTTAGCGTTGGCATCCTCCATTATAAAGTTGACACGTTCGGCTGGAATTTCGGGATCGAGCGGAATGTAGGCGCCTCCCGCCTTTAGCACCGCCAGCATCACTATGGGAACCTGAGCGCACCGTGGCAGCAGTATCACCACCTTCTCCTCTGGCCCAACTCCCTTCGCTTGCAGGTAGTGCGATAGCCGATTGGCCAGCTCGTCTGCCTCCAAATAGGTATACTTTACTTTGCCCTGCTCAATGGCATTGGCTGTGGGATAAAGATTTACCGAGCGCTCAAAAAAATTCTCTAAAAACATAACCATTTGGTGTTTGCGGTGCTATCTTGTAATGCTAAATATCGACAATTTTTGTGTTTTGAAATAGAATATTGCTCAGGAATGCAATTTAAAAGGTTTGTTGGCTCGTTTGCCTTACACCAGATGGTATTTTGGTTGCAAGATAGGAGTCACGGTGTACCGATGTTCCGCATTAAGAATTTTTAACCAAACAAGACTAAACGCTCGCAATCGTAAATCGTAATACATTTTACTAACTCGTTACAAAACAAGGAGGAAAAGTTATGCCCGTTATTCAAATTTCCATTCTGCCGCAATCCACAGAGAAGAAGGCAGAGATGTCGAAGGTGATAACCAACGAAATTCATCGCATTACCGGGGTTCCGAAGGAGGCCATGGTGATAATGTTTCAGGAGTTGCCAGCCGAGAACTTTGCCACTCATGGCGAGCTGCTTTCGGAGCAGTTTAAGCGAGCGCCTAAAAAGTAATGTGATTGTTCACGTTGATTTGCCATTTTAAATACCGCACCTCCTAGGGGTTGCGGTATTTCTTTTGGTGGTTCTTTACTATGTGAAAATCTCTGTTTTTTTTGAGAGTTAAAACGAAATCATAAAAGCCAAGATACCAAGATCGAGTTTAGTGTTTGCCATTTAAAATACAGAAACTATTTTGCATAAAGGTAAATAATTATTTACCTTTGTAATCTGACTTACTAATAATGCATGAAATGTTCTGAACTATACCGAATTCTGATAAAGGATGGCTGGTATCCTCTATCTCAGAAAGGCTCTCATGTTAAAATGAAGCATGATAAGAAAGCAGGGATCATCATATTTCCGAATCATGGAAGTCAAGAAGTTGGTAAGGGTCTTCAGCAGAAAATTGTTAAGGACGCAGGTTTGAAATTGGAGGATATTTAAAAGTTGATCGCCATGAAAAAGATAACAATGATAGTGGAAAAGACTGATACTGGTTTTTCAGCATTCTCCGAGGATTACCCCATTTTTACTACCGGTAGAACAATTCCCGAACTGATGGAAAACGCTCTTGAAGCTGCAAATCTTTGCTTTGAAGATGAGAAAGTGAATATAGCACAAGAAAATCTTAGGTTTGAGATTGATTTTAAGCAGTTTTTTCAACACTACAGAGTACTCAACTCTAAGTTTCTCGCGGATAAGATTGGCATGAATCCCACATTGCTTTCTCAGTATGTTCAGGGTCGCAAGAAGCCTTCTGAAGCTCAAACAGAGAAGATTTTAATGGGAATACACCAGATAGGGCAAGAACTATCGGAAATCAATCTTATTCATAGACATTAATAAAAAAGGCTAAAAACCATCGGCTCCATTAAACTTCCTTCGGGCGGTTGGGGTTGGCGATGAAAATGGAGATTTCTTGATAGCAAAACAGTTTCTAATGGTGGATGCCAATAGAGTCAGAAATCCCCCAAAACCCATAGCACGGGATTCGCATTCTTACTTATCCCACTTCCCGTTCAAAATTATCCTCTCCATGTTGCTGCTAACTTGCTTCCTTTTTTAATACCTTTGGTATAATTAATTGAGGGCGAGGGGTTGTACGCTGGAAATACAAAGCCCCTTTTTCTTACTGCTTAACCGTTACCTGCATTTGGAATTGATGCAACTGACTATAGATTTAATGATAAATTGTAACGTATGAAAGAACTAGCAATAATTCAAATATCTGTTACTCTAGCTTTCGCCAGCTGTAGCAAGGATAATAAGTCTGATAGTAGCAAGGAATTTGCAAGCGACAGCACCTCTTTAAAATATGTTGATTGTGCGGATACAAACATTATTAGTCTTTTCACAAATGATTCAATAACGATTTCCGTTGAAACCTGGATTGGGTATAATGGACCACATCCATATACTAACGAAAGAGTTAGTATTAAGTCAAATAATCCTTCTCGAATTATGATTAGCTTTGGTAAGATTCAAAATAATTCAGCGTGGTTATTGGACAAAGATTCTTTAATAGATGAATCATTAGAATGGCATAATTATTATGTTTCAGGAGGTTATGATCTTGGTCCGATAGGTTTTCGCTCTAAATATGTTGGAGTAAAAATTATGGATGATGGAAAAACGTATTATGGTTGGATTCATACTCCAACATGCTATAAAATGACAGAATATGCTTTTGATACAAGCAATGTAACTAATCGAAAAATATTTGCTGGCCGGTTAAAGAAAGCAAGATTCAACTCACAAATGCAACTTGGGTTAACTGATTGTATATTACAGTGGGAGCGATAAACCCTAGCCTTTTTCTAGGCCGACTGTTAAGCATCTCTTCCACCCACTGAACCTGCTCCTGCGTTATCGTTTTAA
>DATKVT010000009.1 GCA_035529935.1 Williamwhitmania sp.
AAAAGGAATTATTAACTACATAGGTCCATTTCACAAGCCAGAGATTTACAAATTTGAAAGAGAAGTGCGGTTATTAATAACGGCTCAAGCAACTGAAAACGTTAGGCGAACGAATCCATTCTACAGCTATAAAAATGGGAAACGAATACAATATGCAACCTTACCATTGAATTCAAAAAAGCAAATAGAAGTCCTTAAAAAGCAAGGAGAGGAAGAAGACCAAATGAAAGAGATTATGCGTAAATGCAATAATGAAGAGTCCCCAGCCAATACTATTAAAAGCAAATCAACAGAAATAAGAGAAATAGAGAGAACTCCTCATCTAGTAATTGATACAATCATAATTGGATACCGCAATAATCCAGATGATTACAAACAGATAAAAGCGATAATAGACGATATTGTAATTGATTGGGAAGGTCATATCGATATAGTCCCGTCCAAGATTAGCAAATACTTTTAAAAAATAGTAGTGTCTGTGCTAAACAAAAAGAGTAAACATTCAACGGTTTACTCTTTTTACATTACACCAACCACCACACTCCTACTAAAGAAAACCCTAGGTCGTTCCAATACCTCAAGGCCCATATTTTCCAACTGATTCACCATTACCTCAAATGCCTCTGGCGAAACATGGAACTTTGGTTCCACAATCAGCATCTTACCGTTGGGCTTTAAAATTGACTTCAACTCCCTAAACAGTGCCTCCGGATTTGGAACTTCATGCACCATGTAGAAGGCCAATACAAAGTCAACAAGATTGGTTACGCCAATGCTATCACGGCGACACTGATGAAGTGTAACTCGCTTCTCCAGCTGGGTGCCTGCAATTTTGCGCCTCACCTTGTTGAGCATTCCCTCCTGCAGATCAACAGCAATTACCTCCCCCGACACACCCACCATCTTGGCCATTTCCACCGAAAAGAAACCGGGACCACAACCCATGTCGAGAACGACCATTCCCTTGCTCACGTAGGGAGCCAAAATTTTTCGAGGATTTTGCAGCCATCTTCTCACCCAATTATCGAGTCCACCAGCCCTTTCTACAGGACAAACCCGTAATGCATCTACTTTGCTCATAGCGATTAATCTATATCAAAACACAACAAAAATTAAAATCGAAACCAACAATTATCAGAAATTTCTTCCTCGCTAAACTCTAGCAAAGAATATTATTAGATAAGTCCTTTTCAATATAACGCTAGCACAATAATTCGTGCTAAGCCATTTCAAAGTTGACTAAATCGCACAAAAATAAAAAACAAAAAACGATGAGTTATGGGAAATTGCCGACGAAACTCCTTTATAGTAACTTGAAACAAATTCAAAAAGAGTGTAACTTTAACGAGAATAGAAATGGGTGCTTGAGTTAGCAATTGTTGCAATTTATTTTTAAGGAAATGAATACAACCATCAAATGGAAAAGAGGCCCTTTTAGCCGGAGGACCTTACTGCTGGAAAGAGACACGGAAGTTGGAGAAATAACGCGAAAAATATGGCGCTACGAACCAACGGCAAGGTTAAAAAACATGCAAGTTGTCTTTTTCGTAAAGGGATTTTTCAACAGAAAAGGTATATTAAATCAAGTCGAAACCAACACCCAACTGGCAGAGGTAGTTTTTAACCGATGGAGACGCAAAGCCCAGGTTGATTGGCCAAATGGGAAGAGTTACA
The DNA here is from genome assembly GCA_035529935.1 of Williamwhitmania sp. Lineage (NCBI taxonomy): Bacteria > Pseudomonadati > Bacteroidota > Bacteroidia > Bacteroidales > Williamwhitmaniaceae > Williamwhitmania > Williamwhitmania sp. Next base: position 1,675 of record DATKVT010000009.1, read on the forward strand.
TTTGGGAATTTACCAACTTTTGGCACACGAGGTGGGAACTCAACGGGTCAGATAACACCAGAATTCTATACAATGGACTCTCGTTACGAGGAGAAATTACGGTATATAGCGGTGATGAATCCGCTATTCTAATAGGCCTGCTCATAGCGGACTACTATTGGCATCTCCGAAGAAAGGGCTAGCCAACAACTTTATTAATCGAACTTTACCGGCCGAGAGAAGCAGAAAATCGGGAGAAAGTTTTCATAACATTCTCCACATAGGTTTTCGAAACAGGAATATCGACGGCGTTGAGGGTATCCAACTCAAGCATCAGTCCGTCCTTATCCTTGCGAATAACCTTTACCTTATCAAAGTTGACCATATATGAACGATGGCAGCGGATAAGTTCCATTCCATTAAAGTTTGCCTCCATTTTCTTTAGGGTATTACGCAGCATATAGCGTGCAATCTTCTCCTTATTCAAGTAGCAAACTTTCACGTAGTTATCGGAAGCTTCGAGGTAGAGCAGGCTCTCCATTTTTACGGAAAATTGCAACACACCCTTCTCATCATGAAAAGGAACCATGTTTTTCGAATTGTTTGGGAATGATTGGCCTTGTGAAATCTGGTCAAGCATCAACTTTTTATCTTTCCAGGAGAAGTATAACCACAGAACTGAATACGGAATTAGCAAAACCAATGCTGTATTCTGAATAGAGACCTTCAATAACGTTTCAAACAATCGGGTTTCATGGAGTATATACTTTTCGTACACCGCGTAGAAAAGTGCCATGAAAAACACCTCCAGCAGAATCCAAATCAAGAATTGAATTAAGTTGAGAGAATAGTGCTTGCATAGGTGATACATGAACACGCGGCTAATCACCACAACCAGCACACCGGTAAGAATTACCAAACTAGAGTAAAAAAACAGCTGCAACCTTGTTACCGCAAACCAGCTTTCAACACCAAAAGGAGCGTAAATATTGATAAACACAAGGGCGAAAGCTGCAGTAAAGATGATCAGCTTAACAATATTTTCTTTTTGGTTTAGATAACCAGGAATAGTCCGCTGAAAGTCTACCATTGTTTAAACTACGTTTCTGAAACAAAGGTAAAGAATTCAGGTTAGCCGTTGGCTAAAAAAATCGATCAGCATTTCTTTTAACTAAAATATTTTGCCCCGCTATATGATTATTCACCCCATATAGCGCTATTCAAGCCCATTGCACCCAGCAATATCCCACATTTTTGCTTTCGGCTGAATACCATTGTTCCTTTGCATACAACCTCAAACAAATACAGCCATGGATTACACCACACTATTCAACCAGCTAAAAACGCTACCTAACTGCTGCGACAAAAAGGTGGTATTTCCCGATTCAGAACATGTGGTTGAATGGAAGCAGTTCAGCTCACCTTGGCGACTTAATGGTGGCCCCAAGAACGACGCCATGAGCCAGATATCCAGACTGCTAACTCAAAACAGCGATAACCAAATCTCCGAGAACCAAACCTTTTCGTATCCCATGGTATTCCCGAATGAGAATCGAAGTTTTAACAGAGCTATAATTATGCTGCATGGTTTAAACGAGCGCTCATGGCAAAAATATTGGGCTTGGGCTGTTTACCTCGCAAAGACAAACAATGTTCCTGTGATACTCTTCCCAATCTCCTTCCATATGAATAGGGCACCTCAATCCTGGGCTAATGCAAGAGCTATGCTTCCTCTCCTAACCAAGGCAAAATCATTACTGCCATTTATTGACAACATGACCACCTACCTCAACTTTGCCCTATCTGTAAGACTTACAGAGGAACCGTTGCGATTTTTCACTTCAGGTCACCAGAGTGCACTAGACATAGTGCATTTAACCGAGCAGCTTAGCCTTGGCCATATTGCTCCATTCGAAAAGAATACGAAGGTGGACATCTTTGCCTATTCCATCGGTGCCTTTCTAGCACAGGTTCTGCTGGTGGCAAATCCCTATGGTCTATTCAACGACTCCCGATTCTTCCTCTTCTGCGGTGGTGCTCTTTTTGAGGATATGCAAGGAACCTCGAAGCACATCTTGGGCAAAAGTGCATTTGCTCGCCTAAGCAGCTACTACTTAACTGAGTTTGAGGCGGAGGTGCGCAGGGAAACTCCTTTGTCTAAGTTTATTTTAAAGGATGAGATGGGGCAGGCGTTTTACGCAATGCTTTCAGCCAACAGAAACAGAGAGATGCGTGAAATGGCCTTTGAAAAAGCAGCCGATAGGCTTTATGCAATCGGCCTTAAGCAAGATACCGTGATATCCTCGATAGGAATACAAAAAGCAATAGGCCTTAGAACCAATCGAAAACCGAGATTTGAGGAGTTGGACTTTCCCTTCCCTTATACTCACGAGATGCCATTTCCATTAGCCTCCAAAGGGGTGTCTTCGTCAACTCTAAATGGTTCATTCAACCAAATATTTACGAAGGCATCAGCCTTCTTAGCATAAAAAAAGTCCGGCGCAAACCGGACCTTTTCCTATATAAAGAAACCAGATATACTAGTATCTCTTTGGTCTTCTGTCACCATATGATGAAGAACCTCCACCACTGTTGCCACCAAACCTTTTTTCACCTCTGTCGAAAGATCTTCTTTCGCCCTGAGGTCTCTCTTCTCTTGGTCTAGCCACAGAAACTGCAATTACTTTGCCATCAAGCTCAACACCGTTCAGCTCTTCGATAGCCTTATTTCCTTCAGCCTCGTCGTTCATTTCAACAAAGCCAAATCCTCTGGATCTACCAGAAAACTTATCAGTAATAACTTTGGCCGAAGCTACTTCGCCATACTCTTCGAATAATTTCTTCAGATCGTCGTTCTCAACTCTGAAACTCAAGTTAGCAACAAAAATGTTCATCTAAGTAATAATAAATTAAAAAAGGTTATAAGTCCTATTTGAGCCTTAAGTTGATTACTAACTTTTTCGTTTCTGGTCTTCGCAACAAACCGTTAGAAAGTTTAAAAAGCAGAGAAGAACAATCTAAAAGAACAATAACTTAAACTCAAATTTTGCCTTGCAAAGGTAAACAATTAAGAATAGCCAAAACTCATTTATCAAAAAAAATGTTTTTTTCTTAAAAATATTAGTTTATTAATACTCAAACTGTCAGTCCATTTGAGCAACGCTCTAATCAGTTAATACACAACAAAGTCAAATAGCCTCAAAAAAGAAAAGCCGGGAAACACCCGGCCGTTATCTCAATCTACCTTGATTATTTCATCTTTAGACCAAACATTATAGCCACACAACCGCTCACAAGCTCATCGGAAGGGGCAGTTCCGCTTTTTGTATTGACCTTCACAGAAATTATAAGCATTTGTGTTGTCTCTGCTTTAAAATCATAGTAAAGCGCGTAGTTATGATCCTTGCTTTCGTATAAGACCTTCCGCTGGGTATCCATAATGGTGAAGTTCACCTTTGGTAATGCACTGGAAGAGCATACTGCGATGCGATACTCCTGACCAGCATAAAAGGTTTTAAATAACTCTGCATCTTCACCTTCAGTTAGAATGGCCGCATTATAGTTCCCATCGTGCAGATACGGTGCCAGCTCAGACTTGCAGACCTTCTTGGCAAAGTTCTTGCATTGGGAGTAACCAAGCTGCGGAACCAGTAAAAAGACGAGCGGAATTGCAATTATCCAAAATCTCTTCATGGCAGGAATAAATTACTGTATATACTTGGTTCTAATTTCATAAGTGGTAGCTTTTAGCTTGGCAAACGATTCCGGTTTCACGGAAATCACGCTTTTCGCGCGAAGCGTTGCCGGTGCTCCATCTTTACCTGGAACAATTTCCACGTCGGAAATTGTAATTTCAATCTCATCAAAAACTGCTTTGAGCGCCTGTATATCAGTCAACACAGATTTAACATCGGGGTTAGCCTTATACTGATCGAGCAGGCTGATTACAGTAACCAGCGAAAGCTTCTGGTCAATAATGCGCTCCATAAGTTCCGAGTCAACATTCTTTGAATCACCAACTAAGCTGGTCGCAAGATAAAGGCCCTCAATCCACCCACCGACAAGAATTACAGCTCCAACCGATGCGCGATCATCCTCCTCAAGAACAGAGTTGGTATTTAAAAATGTTTCGGAAATAATATCCATGATTACATCTCGGTTATTCACATTCTCTTCAAGCCTCTGAACAACGCTATTGTCAATGGCATTGAGAATTCCCAGACCCTCTGCCATCTTTTTTGAGGCAGACATGTATTTTATGGTTGCTTGCGTCTGGTCGAATAAACTTGCGTAACTGAGGTCTGTACTATAAATACCTAGATTCAGCGCCATACTTTTGTTGGTTGAATAGCGTGATGCATTTTCTACCGGATTAAGCAGATCCTCGTTGTAGGTCGCTCCTGCTCGCTTTAGAATAAGCGCTGTTTCGAGTGGAGACGGTAAGGAGTAAAATATTTGCTTAGCGGTTGACAATCCCTTTTGCAACGCCCCATCATTTGATACCAAAGAGTCAACGCTAATGGCCGTTTGCCCGGCACCTCCCTTATCGGAGGAACAGTTGGTTATCCCTAAAACTAAGGCTAGTAAAAGGGAACCTTTGACCAAGCGACATCTTCCTATTCTAAAAATCATACTGTTTTGCTATTAATGTAAAACGCGACAGATTTTAACCCTAGTAAAGTTACTCTTTTTTTCATTTCGTGACGTAAAGGAATCCCTTTTTTCGGCATATTCTTCGAAACTAAAAAAACGAAATAATTTATAGCTTTGCAAAAAATATAAGCAAATAATGGAAAAAGAGTCAAACATAGCCAATAATCAAGGGTTGGCTATATTCAATGGATCGGAAGAGGACATCATTAAAAACCTAGAGAGTCTGAGGGAAATAGGCACCTTGTCCAGTTTAGAGGTCATTCTTGAGAACGTGAGAACTCAGCCATCGGAAGCCATAAAAAGGAAGATATATGAGCTGGTGGCGGATTTAAAAAACAAGTTGGCAACACCAATTATCGCCAACTTCACGCTGGCATGTGGAAATATCAAAATACAAACAGAACTCATTTCGGCCAGTTGGCAGAGCAGGCTCGATTTTAGCGAATATCTCGAGCCCTATATCAATATGACAATCGAAGGGGATATACTCCTAACTCATGAGATACTTACCCTTGTAGAGGAAAACTGTCAGGCTACAGAAGAGACTCAGGTGATCAGCTCCATTGGTAAAATAAAGGATCATCTTCACACCTTTTCCCCTGAGAAAAAACTCCTCATGGTGGACCTTATAAACATTCTTGAAGAGAAAAAGGCTGCCCAATAAGGTTTAATGATAAAACACAAAAGGCCCAGAGATTAAAATCTTCTGGGCCTTTTTATATTGATAACGGAAATTATTCCATGTTAGAAAAATAGCGCATAAACTGGGAGCGCTCATAGGCAGCGGGGTCCGCAATCTTAGCGTAGCTTTGCAATCCCCTAAAATCTTCAATCTTGCTGAATCCCTTGTCGACCATCCACTTCTCAAGGAAAGAGATCATTTGTGTAATCGCTAACGGCCCGCTCTTATATACCGCAGAGCATACTTGAGTTATATTCGCACCAGCCAATATCATCTTCACTACTGCCTCACCGCTATGAATACCTGTTGAGGATGCTATGCTTAAATTAGGTACCATGTCAGCTGCAAGTGCTACCCAGCGGAGTGAATTGCGAACATCTGCCGGATGGCTAAACACTTCAGATGCCACCATCTTCATCCGGCTAATATCAATATCTGGTTCATAAAAGCGGTTGAACAGTACGACACCGTTCACTTTTCGGAAGTATAGTTCACGTATAAGCCAGAGAACATTGGTAAAATGGTTACCCAACTTAAAAACGAGCGGAATAGATACTGCCTCACGTAGCTTTTCAGCCAGTTCAAGATAGGTTCGCTCGTAATACGAAGCAGGTTTCTCGCTATCGGTTGGCAGAAAGAATACGTTTACCTCTAGGGCATCGGCCCCGGCCTCTTCCACCCGTCGGGCAAAGCCAATCCAGTCCTTGGACGATACGCAGTTGATACTTGCAATAACCGGAATTGAAACTGCAGCCTTTGCCTCTTTTATAAGGGTAAGGTATTGACCAACTGAATTTGCCTTAGTATAGTTTCTAATGTAGTCGGAGGCCTCCGGATAGTCATTGGACACTTCGAGCATCCCCGCTTCATGCAGAATTTGCTCCTCAAAAAGCGACTTGAGCACTACAGCACCCGCGCCAGCTTTTTCCATTTCAACAATCTTTGGAACCGATGAGGTAAGGCCTGAGCTGCTTACAACAATTGGGTTCTTCAACGTAAGGCCAAGATAGGTGGTTTCTAAGCTAAGCATGGCAAATATTTTTTTTCTAAATATCTTAATTATTTCAGTTCAGACAATGCTAGATTGCATAATTTCTTTCACCAAAGATGGAGCTGCCAACTCGAACCATGGTGCTTCCCTCCTCAATGGCAAGGAGATAATCGCCCGACATTCCCATGGACAGCTGCGTGAAATGCTTACCAAACAGGGGCTTCATCTCCTCAAAAAGACGGTTAAGTCCACCGAACTCGCCCCGAACTTGCTCCTGATCATTGGTAAAGGTGGCCATCCCCATTAAGCCACAAACCCTCACATGGCTATAGCCGCCAAGCGCGCCAGAGTTCACCAAGGAAAGAAGTTCGTTACGATCGAAGCCAAACTTGGTATCCTCAGTTGCAATGTGAACCTGCAGCAGGCAATCGACCACTCGGTTTACCTTGGCAGCCTCTTTATCGATTACCGCCAGCAACTTTTGGCTATCAACTGAGTGTATAAGGCTCACGAATGGAACAATAAACTTAACCTTGTTCGACTGAAGATGTCCCACCATGTGCCAGCGAATATCCTTGGACATCACCTCCTGCTTGGCCGCCATCTCCTGCACCTTGTTTTCGCCAAACGTCCGCTGACCAGCTTGGTAAGCCTCCATCACCACCTCCACCGGTTTTGTTTTGGAAATGGCAACTAACTCCACATTAGGAGGGATGGTGCTCAAAATATGCTTTAGATTATCAGCAACGCTCATGGCTATTAGTGTTTTGAATAGCAAAGATAGCAATTTGAGTGAAGAACCATGTCAAAAGATTAATGGTTTATAGGTCCATGAAACAAGCCATCTCTTCGTTTAGCATCATTTTATTTCTACTTTTGAACATCTAAATGAAAGTTGATGACTGCACACATTACCGATGAGCCCACCGCACGCCTCGATGCGCTGCGAACTTTGGAAAAAGATAAAACCTGTGGAAAAAAGGCTGTGGCGGAATACTTCATCCAGCATCAGCGACGGTTCAACACCACCTTTGCCATCTGCCGCCAGCTGGTTCCAAGCAAGAATGCGAGCGTGCTCGACATTGGACGTAGCCCATTTACGGAGATGCTGCTCTCCCACTACTTAAACGTAAGCACGTTGGGCTTAGACCCAATTGATGACGATGGCGGTCATAGGGAAAACGGAAACGTGTCGGTAAAAAACCATACCACCTTCAACATAAACGACGCCAAAGATCCAAACCAGTGGCCTGCATTAGCGGAGAAGTTCGATCTAATATCCTTCTGCGAAACGCTGGAGCATTTACATACGGCACCTGAATATGCCATCACCTTTCTTAGCAACCTGCTTACCCCAACTGGCAAGTTGCTAATTACCACACCCAATGCTGCTACGCTCAAAAACAGAATTGCTTTGCTGCTTGGCCGTAACCCTTTTGAAAAGATAAGGCTCTACGACAAGAACCCCGGACATTTTAGAGAATACACGGTAAATGAGCTGCGAAGCATCGGACAAAACCTAAACCTTGAGGTAACACAATGCCGTGCCATAAACTTTTACCACTCCCGATACCTAGCGCCATTTAAGATGATACCCGTTTTCAAGGACAGCATTGTTGCCGTGTTCCAGCAAAAGGGCATCTAAACTTTGCCCTTCTGCAATGCAGGTCAAAACAAGATTATTAAGGTTGATAATCCCAAAGGGGCAGTTCGATTAAAAAAAGGGGCGCCCCAACTTGCAAAAAGGGGCTGATCGATTTATAATTAGGAACGCTCCTTTTAGGCAATGGGGCCTAATCGATTTTTGCATAAATCTCCCTGGTAGAAACATTGCACACCTCCCTTCTACAAATAGGCAAACCCCGGAATTATCCGAGGCTCACCAAATTCAATATCAGAGGCTTAATCCAACTTATGAATAACCAAACCACTGCGAAGCTTAGGCTCAAACCAAGTGGTCTTGGGCGGCATAATGTTACCTGTATCGGCAATATCAATTAGCTGCTTCATGGTAACGGCATACAAGGCAAAGGCTACCTTCATCCCACCCTTATCCACGCGACTTTTCAGTTCACCAAGTCCGCGAATTCCACCAACAAAATCAATACGCTTATCGGTCCTGAGATCCTTTATGCCTAGCTGTTTATCAAGCACAAGGTTGGAGAGAATGGTAACATCGAGCACACCAATGGGGTCGCTGTCATTATAGGTACCAGCCTTAGCCGTAAGGCTATACCAATTGCCCTCAAGATACATGCTAAAATTGTGCAACCTGGAGGGTTTGTATATTTCAGTCCCCATACCCTTAACGTCGAAATCGACTTTTAACTTCTCAATCAGCTGTGAAGGTGTAAGTCCATTCAAATCCTTTACTACCCGGTTGTAGTCAATAATTTTCAGCTGGTTGTCGGGGAAAATTACGGCCAAGAAAAAGTTATACTCCTCGCTGCCCGTATGGTTTGGGTTTGCCTTCATTTTCTCGTTGCCCACTAGAGCCGCTGCGGCTGTGCGGTGGTGACCATCGGCAACATAGAGCGCTGGAACTTTATGAAAAAGCTCGGTGATGCGCATGTTTGTTGCATCGTCGGTAATAATCCAAAAGTGGTGACCAAAGCCATCGGGTGCCACGTAATCGTACACTGGGTTACTGCTCTTCACAATATTTTCCACAATGAGGTCTACCTCCTTCACCGCAGGATAGCTAAAGAATACCGGTTCCACGTTGGCGTTGGTATTGCGCACGTGCTTCATGCGATCCTCCTCCTTATCCTTGCGGGTAAGCTCATGCTTTTTAATCTTGCCAGTCATATAATCCTCAACGCTGCAGCAAGCAACAAGCCCATACTGCGTCCTGCCCTCCATGGTTTGAGCATAAACGTAGTATTGCTCCTTGGCATCCTGAATGAGCCAACCTTTATCTTGCCACTTTTGGAAGTTCTCCACGGCTTTGGCATAAACTTCTGGAGCATGTTCGTCGAAACCAGGTGCAAAGTCAATTTCCGGTTTGATAATGTGCAGTAGTGATTTTTCTGTTGCTTCAGCGCGAGCCTCCTCTGAGTTCAGCACATCGTAGGGCCTGGAGGCAACCTCCGCCGCAATCTCTTTGGGCGGTCGTAGCCCTTTGAAAGGTTTTATCTTTACCATATTGTCGGTTGTTGTGAATGGTGAATGGTGAATTATGAGTTGTGAATTGTGAGTTGTGAAGTCTATTTCTTTTTGCTTTTCAAGTGTCGAATAAGACCTAAGAGTTGCTGTTTTATTTCCGCAAGAGCCTTACTCTGACTGGATATATCACTAACAAAACCAAGCCTGTTTGATATAATTAACTGTGTTTCCAGCTCTGAGGCAGAACCCAGTGCTATATACATAAAATGTATATTCTCTGCATCACTACTTCTAGCAGCGCCTTCTGCAATATTTGAAGGAATAGAAATAGATGCTCTGCGCATTTGGCTGGTTAAACCAAAAACTTCTTCTTTAGGGAAGGAAGTCGTTAACCCATAAATATCGACTACAAAATCAACACTCTGTTTCCAAACGTTCAGATCTTTGTGATCCATTAGCCAGAATATTTCATTACATCGTATTCTCTATTCACTATTCACATCTCACTACTTGTTCACCTGAAAAGTTTTATCTCCCTTTTTAATGAAGTTCACAATTTGGGTGGCAGCGGCTATGCCGGCATTGATATTTGCCTCTGCAGTTTCAGCTCCCATTTTCTTCGGGGTACTGAAATAACGTGTGCCAAGTTTCTCAACCAGCGCAGTATGGCTATCGGGCATAATATCGGTTGAATACTTTAAGTCATTCCTTTCAAGCATGGCCTTAAGCAACCCATCCTCGTCTATAACCTCCTTACGGGCTGTATTGATGAGAGTTCCCCCCTTAGGCATTTTGGAAAGTAGCTGGTAGCCAATTGACTTTTTAGTCTTATCGTTGGCCGGAATATGGAGTGATACGTAGTGACAGGTGCTATAAAGCTCTTCAACAGAGCCAACAACCTTAACGCCGTCCTTCTCCATTATCTCCTTGGCAACAAATGGATCGAAGGAATAAACCTCCATTCCAAACCCCTTGGCAATATGACCAACGAGTTTGCCCACATTTCCATAGGCATGAATACCCAATTTCTTTCCTTTAAGTTCAGAGCCAGTGCCAGATTGAAAACTATTTCGAGCCATAAAAACCATCATGCTCAGGGCAAGTTCGGCAACAGCGTTGGAGTTCTGTCCAGGAGTATTCATGGCAACAACACCCTTCTCGGTACAAGCAGCAAGATCTAGGTTGTCGTATCCGGCACCAGCACGAACCACGATCTTTAGGTTTTTGGCCGCCTCAACAACCTCTCTTGTAATTTTATCGCTTCGCACAATGATGGCATCAACTGTTTCAACAGCCTTAACTAGGTCGCTGGCACTAGTATATTTCTCCAGAAGTTCAAGTGAAAAGCCAGCATCTTCCACAATTTTACGGATACCATCCACCGCCGCTTTTGCAAAGGGTTTATCGGTGGCAACTAATACTCTTGTCATAACGATATAGCTGTTAGGTTATTATAAATTGATCATGGCTTGACCATAATAGTGGCTACCAGAAAAAAAGGGGTGAACGGCCAAAGCCATTCCACCCCTTATGCTGGTTTTAACTATTAAGCATTTGCCTTTTCAAATTCTTGCATGCAGTCAACCAATGCCTGAACACTTTCAATTGGGAGTGCATTATAGAGCGAAGCGCGGAAACCGCCCACTGAACGGTGACCTTTAATGCCAACCATTCCCTTGCTCTTTGCAAAGGTCATAAAGTCAGCCTCTTTCTCTTTATACTTATCGGTCATAACAAAGCAAACATTCATCAACGAACGATCCTCAACGGCAGCAGTTCCCTGAAACATTGGGTTACGCTCAATCTCGCTGTAAAGAAGTTTAGCTTTTGCTTGGTTACGCTCATACATTTTCTGAACTCCACCCAATGACTTCATCCAGCGTAGGGTTTCCCTAATGGCAAAAATGCCAAACACAGGAGGAGTGTTAAAAAGTGAGTTCTCCTTGATGTGGGTACGGTAGTCCAGCATCGTTGGAATCTTGCGGTCAACCTTGCCAAGAATGTCTTCGCGGATAATCACGAAAGTTACACCAGCAGGTCCAAGGTTTTTCTGAGCACCTCCGTAAATCATACCATACTTCTTAATGTCAACCGGACGGCTAAAAATATCAGAAGACATATCGGCAACAAGGGTTACCGGACATTCCATATCCTCATGTATTTCAGTTCCGTAGATGGTATTGTTGGTGGTGATATGAAAGTAGTCTACATCCTTTGGAATGGTATATCCCTTGGGGTAGTATGCATAATTTTTGTCAGCTGATGAGGCAACAGTTATCACCTCGCCAAAGAGTTGTGCTTCCTTTAGCGCTTTCTTAGCCCAGACGCCTGTTTCGAGATAGGCTGCCTTCTTGTTTAAAAGGTTGAAAGGAACCATGCAGAATTGCAAGCTGGCACCCCCACCAAGAAAGAGCACATGGTAACCTTCTGGAATATTTAGGAGCTCCTTGAAGAGGGAGATTGCTTCGTTGTGCACAACATCGTATGCTGCATCACGGTGAGAAACCTCAATCAGGGATAGCCCCGATCCATCAAAATCCAAAACAGCTTTCGAAAGATTTTCGAGCACTGATGGCGCCAAAATACATGGGCCAGCTGTAAAATTATGCTTTTTCATATCGAGTTAACTTAAAGGTGTAATATACTGAAATAAAACCATTCAAAATTGGGAAATATTTTTCGAATAATCCACCATTTATTTATGATTTACAACACTCAAACGGTGTTTAGGATAAAAACAGTAGCTTAAACCGAGCCCTTCATCTTAATATTCTCACAAATGGGCTGGAGGCTCTCCCCGTCAAAACGAGGAACAATGTCGGTATAGTCAGGTGTATGGCAAAACTCAATCACATCGTCAAGGCCCATGTTCCGCAAGCGACTGCGCTGGGCAGCTTTCTGAATATAGCCCACTAGATCGGGTTTAGCAAGCTGCCACACATCCATAGCGGCAATGGCCGAATCGCAAATGGTAGAAAAGCCATACTCGTTAATCAGCTTGTCAGCCAATGCTCCTGCATATACGGCATCTTCCAAACTAAAGCGACCCTTCCAACCAGAGCAAAACACCACGACTTTTTCAGCATGTCTACCAAGATAAGCAGCGGTAGCCGAGAAGTTCAAAAATGACGAAACTATTACCTCCTTCCCAATGGAGGCCATGTGAATAGCTTTTGTTCCATTGGTAGTGCTGTATACAACGCTACGCCCTTGAACCGTTTCCCGTGCAAAATTAAATGGTGAATTCCCAAAATCAGCAAAGTCGAGCACCTTGCCATCGCGCTCGGCAGCCACAAGAAAGCCTTGGTTCTTCAACTCCCGTGCTGCCTCCGTCTCCGCAACAGGAATAATGGAGGAGGCTCCGTGTGCAAAGGCCGTGCAAATGGCTGAACTTGCACGCAAAACGTCCACAACCACCATGGTGGCAGCAGGATCGGCGTGGTGATTAAATAAGCTTGGGGAGAAACATACCTCCACAACTTTATTAGACATGCTCATGAACTTAGCGTGAAAAAAAAGGTATAAAGAAAACTTTATACCTCATAAAAAGTTTACCCAAAGGTAGCTATTTCTGAAAGAATGGAGTCTTAACCACCCTTGCCTTCAGGTTTTTGTTCCTAACGTTAATAAAAATCTCAGAGCCAAGCTTCGAAAACTCAGTTTTCACGTAGCCCATTCCAATTCCTACTTTTAGCATTGGCGACATGGTTCCAGAGGTAACCTCTCCGATGGTATCGCCTTCAATATCTACAATTGGGTAGTGTTGACGAGGAATGCCCTTGTCGATCATTTCAAATGCCACCAACTTACGGCTAACCCCTTCTTTTTTATGCTTTAGTAGAATAGCTTTATCGATAAAATCCTTATGATCGGTGAACTTAGTAATCCATCCTAGACCTGCTTCTATGGCAGAGGTTGTATCGTTGATGTCGTTACCATAAAGGCAAAAGCCTGACTCCAAACGAAGTGTATCGCGAGCGCCAAGGCCAATAGGCTGAATACCAAACTCTTTTCCTGCCTCAAACACTGCATTCCAGAGTTTTGGTCCATCCTCGTTTGAAACATAAATCTCGCAACCGCCAGAACCAGTATAACCAGTTGTAGATAGAATAGCATCTTTGATACCGGCAAAATCAAGTTTCTTAAATGTATAGTATTCCATCTCCTCAATGGGAGTGCTGGTCAACTTCTGCATTGCCTTCAGCGCTAGAGGACCTTGCACTGCAAGCTGGCATATTTCGTCAGAAGCATTGAAAAGTTCCTTGCCAATGGTTAGACCAAACTTAGGAGCATTCTCACAAAACCAATTCCAATCCTTGTCAATATTCGCAGCATTAATTACCAAAAGATAAGTTTCTGCATTAACACGGTATACCAACAAATCGTCAACAATGCCACCTTTGCCGTTGGGAAGGCAAGAATACTGCACTTTTCCATCGAAAAGCGCAGCCACGTCGTTGGAGGTTATGTATTGCACAAAATCGAAGGCACGAGGACCCTTGACCCAAACTTCACCCATGTGAGAAACGTCGAATACACCAATTTTTTCACGGACAGCCATGTGCTCGTCGTTTATGCCTGTATACTCAATAGGCATGTTATATCCGGCAAACGAAGCCATTTTTGCACCCAAGTCAATATGAAACTGGGTAAAGGCGGTATGTTTCATTATTTTAAGTATTTTTTAACAACTAAACGTTTGATGGCAAAGGTAAATATTTTTATAGTTTGCCCTAGTGCAATCGATTACAACTATAAAAAAAACGAATATGTTTATGAGCAGTATTCCTCCATGTCTATTATATTCGCAACGTGTCAAATAATTAGAATTGCTGAAAAAAGTGAAAAAAAAACGTTAAACTTGCATAAAAACCAAGTTATGTTTCAGAACTTACAATTTAAACCTAAGCTTGTTAGCCTTGCCGTTCTGGAGGAACTGACCGACGGTAGCGATGAACTTTTCTTAGACATGCTTAAGATTTTCTTCTTGCAGGTTCCTGTCTTTATTCATGACATGGAGGCTGCTAATGAGGCAAAGGATTACCTTAAACTTGGTCAGATAGCCCACAAAGCAAAATCATCGGTTGCCACCATGGGTATCACAAATCTATCAGCCAAGATGAAGGATTTTGAACTTTTGGCTAAAAATGGCGAGGAAACGGAGAACTATCGAGGATACATTGACCTGTTCAAAGAAACTTGCCAGCTGGCAATTGCTGAGTTAGAAACAATAAAGTCAAACTTGTAATACATAAAACCTATGGTTAAGGTTGAACCTATTAACGGAGTTAGCATTGTGACTTTCCCAAGTGTTAACAAGATCAACGTGAGCAACATTGGTGAATTTAAGGATGAGGTTACTGCCCTCATTACCCCAACCAGCAAAGTTATCATTGATCTTACCGGCATAAGCTACATCGATAGCTCTGGATTTGGAATGCTTCTCTCCTTTTTAAGAACAAGCAAAACCAACGAAAGCAAGTTAATGTTTTGCTGCATCATGCCGGATGTTATGTCCTTGATAAATCTACTCCAGCTGCACACTGTATTTGAAATTCACACCACAAGAGAAGGCTGTTTGAAGAATGCATAGATGACGTAAGTCATTTTTGTAGAGGCTGTTTTTAATCACCTTTGCAAAAAAAGCGATGTCTATAGAAGTTGTTGGGTGGCTAGGGAGTATCCTATTTAGCATTTGTGGATTGCCACAACTTGTAAAAACATGGAAAACAAAAAAGGTTGATGACCTTAGCAGCCTCTTTTTATGGCTATGGTTTTGGGGTGAAATATTAACCTTCTGCTATATTGTTGCCGGCGATATTTTTGTAAAAAGTTACCACATCCCCCTCTATTTTAACTATGCAGTCAATATTCTAATTGTAATTTACTTGTTGTATGCCAAGTATGCATATAAAATGGTAGTGATAGAAAAATAAAAAGGTCCCTTCGCGGGACCTTTCCTGTTATTCTCTTGTAAACCTTAGCGAATTGCCATCGGGAGCCATTGTAATTAAAATAGTTCCAGAATCGCTCAAACTGCCAGAAAGAAGTTGCTTCGACAGTTCGTTCAACACCAACTTTTGCAGCACCCGCTTTACAGGACGTGCACCCATTGCCGGATCAAATCCCTGCATTGCAATCCAATCAGCAGCAGCATCGCCAAGTTCAATTTCTACACCACTAGGTTTCAGCATCTTTTGAATACCCTTAAACTGAAGCCTAACAATATCTTTTACCTGTTCAAGGGTCAATGGACTGAAGAGGATAACCTCATCAATACGGTTCAAAAATTCAGGACGAACCGACTGTCGTAGCAGTGCGAAGACCTGTTGCTTTAATTCCTCAAGCAAATTGTCAGCAACCACCCCTTCAGCAAGTCGCTCTTGAATTAGCGACGATCCCACATTGGAGGTCATAATAATAATGGTGTTTTTAAAGTTCACCGTACGCCCCTTGTTATCGGTTAATCGGCCATCGTCCAGCACCTGTAGTAGAATATTGAAAACATCTGGATGTGCTTTTTCAATTTCGTCGAGCAGAATAACGGAGTATGGCTTTCTTCTCACGGCCTCGGTCAATTGGCCTCCTTCGTCATAGCCCACATAGCCGGGAGGAGCACCTATTAGTCTAGAAACAGAGTGACGTTCTTGATACTCGCTCATGTCGATGCGAGTCATGAGATTTTCATCGTCGAAGAGAAATTCGGCCAATGCCCTTGCCAACTCTGTTTTCCCAACGCCTGTGGTTCCAAGAAAAATAAACGAGCCAATAGGTCGTTTCGGATCCTGCAGCCCCGCACGACTCCGACGCACAGCATCAGCAACCGCATCAATAGCCTCGTCCTGACCAATAACACGCTTGTGCAGTTCAGACTCCAGCGTCAATAACTTCTCCTTCTCGCTTTGTAGCATTCGGCTTACCGGAATGTGTGTCCATCGGCTCACAACCTCAGCAATATCTTCAGCATCTACCTCCTCCTTTATCATAGCACTTTCCGCCTGCAGGCCGCTAAGTTCAGCCTTAAGGGAGATGATGGCAGCTTCAGCATCCTTAATTTTCCCATACCTCAACTCTGCAACCTTTCCATAGTCACCTCGCCGCTCTGCATCTTCAGCTTCCAACTTAAATTGCTCAATGCGCTTCTTATTCAGCTGTATTTTATCCACCACTGCCTTTTCCGATTGCCACTTTGCTCTGAGTCGAGTGCGCTCCTCCGAAAGTTCTGCGAGTTCCTTACCCAGGTCGGCTAGCTTACGATTATCGCCTTCACGCTTAATGGCTTCACGCTCAATCTCCAGCTGCTTAATCTTTCTTTCCACCTCATCAATAGACTCGGGGACAGAGTTCATTTCCAACCTAAGCTTAGCAGCTGCCTCATCGATAAGGTCAATGGCCTTGTCGGGCAAAAAGCGTTCAGTGATATATCGTTGCGAGAGGTCAACTGCTGCAATAATGGCGTCGTCCTTTATTCTAACCTGGTGGTGGGTTTCGTAGCGCTCCTTCAAGCCTCTCAGTATGGAAATAGCACTAAGGTTGTCAGGCTCATCAACCCGCACCATTTGGAATCGACGCTCTAAAGCCTTGTCTTTTTCAAAATATTTTTGATACTCGTTAAGTGTGGTGGCACCAACGGCACGTAAATCGCCCCTTGCCAGTGCTGGCTTAAGAATGTTAGCGGCATCCATTGCGCCTTCTCCTCCTCCGGCCCCAACCAAGGTGTGAATTTCATCGATAAAAAGAATAACCTCACCATTGGAGGATACAACCTCCTTCACCACAGCCTTTAAACGCTCCTCAAACTCACCCTTATACTTGGCTCCGGCAATCAAAGCCCCCATATCGAGAGAATAAATTTGCCGATTCTTCAAATTTTCGGGAACATCACCGTTTACAATTCTGTGAGCAATTCCTTCGGCGATAGCAGTTTTTCCAACCCCTGGCTCACCTACCAGTATGGGATTGTTTTTGGTCCTTCGAGAAAGAATTTGCAGTACTCGACGAATCTCTTCGTCACGTCCTATAACAGGGTCAAGCTTCCCCAACTTCGCCCGCTCGTTAAGATTAACGGCAAAACGATTTAGTGAGTCGAATGTATCTTCAGCTGTTTGGCTGGTAACCTTGGAGCCCTTGCGAAGTTCAGCCACGGCCTTCTTTAGTTCACCGGTTGAAACTCCCGCATCAAGAAGCATTTGGGACACTGGATCACCCGTCTCAAGCAGGCCAACCAAGAGATGCTCCACCGAAATGTATTGATCGCCCATCTCTTTTGCGCTGTCCTGTGCCCGCTGAAGAACTCTATTAGCGGTAGATGAAAGGTATTGCTCACCGCCACTAACCTTCGGATACCCTTCCACAATCTTACTTAGAACCATCTCCAGCATTGGGATATTCACGCCAAGTTTTTTGAATAGGAATCCTGAAACCCCCTCGCTTTCTGATAGTATGCCTTTTAGTATATGCCCCGTCTCCACCGACTGATGGGTAAGTCCCTGGGCTATATCGAATGCATGCTGAATAGCCTCCTGTGCCTTAATGGTAAAATTATTGAAGTTCATAATGTATATTTTAACATTACAATACAAAAAGGAAGCCAACTCATCATCCCGGTCAATTTGGCCGACAAACTTAATAAAACAGGACATTGTGGCGCAAAGAAAAAGGGTGAGCAGACGCTCACCCTTCAATCTTCAATCCTAAATTATTTTGCTCTATTCAACAGGAGACATTACAACTTCAACCACATTACCCTGGCCAAAGAACTTATTTGCAGCCTCCTTTATTTTGGCTGGAGTTAGACTATTAACCACCTCCAAATATTTTGTATAAGAATCCAAACCATTCTCATATTTCTCGCGAATGGTTGATGTCCAAAAGCTATTTTCCCGAACATTTTGCTGGAAGGCAGTAATAAAATGTTCCTTTGCCTTTGCAAGAGTCTCCTCAGCAGGACCATTTTTCATCAAGCTGTCAACCTCAGCATAAATGATACCAATCATTTTATTGGCAATCTTTGGGTCGGTATCAAACACCATGTAAATGTTGAATGAAGGCAGAGGAAAATCGTTCACTGAACCACGCACACCAACACCATACGATCCACCTTCTTTTTCACGGATTGTCTCTGTATAGCGGTTCGTCAGAATACTCTGGATTGCATCCATTGCAACTATGTCCTCCAGTGTATAATCTGCCTTCCCAGTGTAAGCAACGTAGACCGAAGTTTTAGGTGTTTTCAATGGCTTAGTAAAATGGTTCTCGACCTTACCAACTGGTGGACGAACGCCATTATCTCTTGCATTCTCCTTTTTATTTAACGAGGGAAGACCTCCAATGTAGGTTTCAATAAGCGCCTTTGACTCCTCAGGTTTGACATTGCCGGCAAAAATGAAGGTAAAAGCAGAAGCATCGGCAAATCGTTCCTTGTATAGTTTAATGGCTTTTTGATAATCTACCTTATTCAAGAAGTCGACATTCATAGGCATAACACGGGAGTTATGGTTAGCCATCAACACAGAAATTGAATCCCTAAAAGCAGAACGAGGGTCAGCGCTTACATTGGCAAAGTATGCCTTTAGCCTCTGCATAAACGCAGTGGCAGTTTCATCATCAACTCTCGGTTGAGTAAAATAGAGATATACTAGTTGAAGCATGGCTTCAAAATCCTTTGGCGAAGCAGTCCCGCTTATACCTTCGGAGGTTCCACCAATATCAGGCCTTACATCTACAACTTTTCCCGCCAGCATTTTATTCAACTCCGCACTACTGAACTCCCCAACACCTCCGTTTGAAACGAAATCGGCAGCCATACTAATAGAGGGTAAATCTTCAACAGAGACTAAGGAAGTCCCTCCGTCTGCATACGCTTCTAGCACAATTTGATCTTCCTTGAAATCGGTCTTTTTAAACACCACCTTCGCACCGTTGGACAATGTCCACTCGGTTGTTCCAAACGCCTTATCTTCTTTCGTTGATTCCACCTTGCCTGGCACAGGTTTCTTTTCAACCAAAGGCTTATTAGAAACCTGATCCACGTATGGCAGAATATTTTCGGCCTTTACATCCGCAATTGTCTTCATTACCTCTTCCTTCGTAGGATTCTTAAGACCTTCCTTTTCTGGTCCGGTAATGGTTACCACCATATTAGTATCTGTTACCAGTGATTTTGCATAGGCATTGAGTTCCTCAAGTGAAATGGTTGGCAAAACTGAGGCTGAAAACTTATAATCAAACTCAATGCTCGGCATAGGCTCATTTGTAAGGAAGTTGTCAACACACTCCCAAACGAAAGTTTCATTCTTCTGCTTATCCTTTTCCTTCAGCATATTTTCTTTGCCCCTGAGATAATCGGATTTTGCACGACCAAGTTCCGTATCCGTAAACCCAAACTTTTGCATACGCTCATCTTCCCGAATTAGGGCACCAAGGCCATCCAACGTTTGGTCGTTTTTTGCAATGGCAGTAAGAGTAAATGCATCCTCCGTTCGCACCATGCTTCCAACATTAGCAAAAGCAACTACATAAGGAGGGTTAGGCTTCTGAACTAACTCGTTCAATCGTGAACGGAGCATACTAGAAACCAAATCCTTAATAATGTTAGTACGCATATACTCCATATTCTTCTTATTCTCTGCAACAACAGGGCGCTTGTAGTAAACCCTAACAATGCTGTTTTTTGCCTCCGGATCTGAAGCGATACCAATAATTGGCTCCTTATTATCGGGAACACTAAAGAATGGACGAGGTGCTGGATTTTCGCGCTTCGGAATATCCTGAAAGACAGTCTTTATATACTGCTCAACCTTAGCAACATCAACATCTCCTACAATGATAATAGACTGAAGATCGGGACGGTACCATTTGTGATAAAACTCACGAATCTCCTTATGGTCAAATCCGTTAATTACATTAATATCGCCAATAACGTCGCGAGTTGCATACTTCGATCCAGCATAAATTGTTGGGAGCAACTCCTTATACATGCGCCTATCAGCACCTCTACCAGTTCTCCACTCCTCACGGATTACGCCGCGCTCATTATCAATTTCATCATCCTTTAGCGAAATAAAACCCGACCAGTCGTGTAGGATCAACAGAGCAGAATCAACAGCGCTCTGCCGTGCAACCGGCACATCGGATAGGTTGTATACGGTTTCATCGAGCGAAGTAAAGGCATTAATATTCTCGCCAAACTTCACACCTATTGATTCCAGATACTCAATCAGCTTCTTATCAGGATAGTTTTTTGTACCATTAAAGGCCATGTGCTCCAAAAAGTGAGCAAGACCATTCTGTGGATCTTCCTCCAAGATGGCACCAACATTTTGTGCAATGTAAAAATCGGCCCTATCCTTCACCGTTACATTATGGCGAATGTAATAGTGTAAGCCATTTCCCAAAACGCCCATCCTGAAGTTAGGATCAATCGGCACTGGGGAATTTAAATCTAATCCTTGTGCAATGCTCCCCAAGCTGCAAAATGTCAATAATACGAGCCATAATGCCCCCTTAAAAATTTTCATAACATTAGGTTTATTGTTCAATTGTATAGGTTCTCATAATCAAAAATAAACATTATTTTCCATAAAACAGCTGAAACTAATGATGAACGCCACAGCTAAAGTAACTAGTAAATACTATTATCGTAACTTTGAACTTCAATAGCAGTATCGTATTCAAACAAAAACCATCGCTATGAACACCGAAGAAAAAGTTGTGTCCACCTTAAAAAACGAGGGAAAACCCCTAAAGGCAGGAGAAATTGCAGAACTTTCAGGAATTGAGAAAAAAGAGGTAGAGAAATCAATTAAGAAACTTGTTGCCGATAACATTGTAGAGTCACCAAAGCGGTGTTTCTATAGCCTAAAATCAAAATAAGGAGGGAACGACCCTCCTTATTTTAATAATCTGTGCTCAAGAAATTAGCTAATTGCAATTTGTCGAGCAGATATTACTTTTGCCTCTTCCTTTTTGGGTAGTAATACGGTTAAAATACCTTCTTCATATTTTGCCGAAATCTTTTCAGCATTCACAGACGAAGGAAGAGCAAATGTTCTGCAGAAGGAGTTATAGCTGAACTCTTTTCTGATAAACTTGCCACCTTGTTCCTCTTTTTGCTCACCCATTTTTTCTGAAGTGATGGACAGCACGCGCTGGTTAAGATCAAGTTTAAAATTCTCCTTCTTCAACCCAGGAGCGGCAACTTCAATACGATAATCGTCCTTGTCCTCATAAACATTAACGGCAGGTGTCGTTGTCCTTCCTGTTGAGCCCTCCACGATATTTTCGAACCAGTTGCGACCAAAAATATCATCAATAAGGCTGGGTAAGTTGTTGTAGTTTTTTACAATTGGTAACATGGCTAAATCCTCCATATTTAAAAGTTAAACACTATTTTTGTGATTTCAGAAATGATTTAGCAACTTGCGTACCAGGTGAAGACCAATTAAAAAATAAGCCACAATGTCATACATGCAGCCATAAACCAATGCCATAATGTCACCAAAGCAATTACCAACAACCATTAAGTAAAAAAGCATCAATCAGATGAGAACATTTCAGCCAAAACAAGGTTAGTGAAGCATAATTATTTAAACAATTTATAATCGATACGAACATGTTACCAGGAAATCAAAAAACAAGAAAAATTGGAGTTTTTTACGACGGAAATTACTTCTTACATGTAAGCAATTATTACAATTACGTCCACCCCAAAAAGAGGAGACTGAGCATTTCAGGGATGCACAACTTTATTAGCAGATGGGTGGCGAAAGTTGACGAAATAGACGAAAGGCTTTGCTTGGTAGTGGACGCACACTATTTCAGGAGCCGATTAAACGCACAGGAAGCAAGTCAACGCGGTAGCCAGCTATACTACGAGCGAGTTTTCGACGACATCCTTATGTCCGAAGGTGTAACTACCCACTACCTACCAGTTCGCAATAAATTTGGAAGGAAAGAAGATCGCGGTGTAGAGGTTTGGTTGGCAATGGAGGCGCTGGAGCTTGCCATACATAAAATGTTCGATGTGGTTGTACTCATTGCCTCTGATGGTGATTATGTTCCGCTTGTTCGGAAGTTAAATACCCTAGGCATTCGCGTTATAGTGCTCAGCTGGAATTTTGAATTTATGGATGACAGCGGCCAAAAAATGGTCACCAAAACTTCGCAAGATTTGCTTAGTGAGGCCTCCTACCCAATTCAGATGAACGAGATAATAGACAATGAGGGCAACATGGTCGATAGCATGTCCAACGATCTTTTCGTTCAAACTGAATCAAATTATGCAAAAAGAGAGGAGCTGGACTTTGGCGATGGCCCCGACAAGAAGAGTAAAATCCTTAGCCTGAAGGAGGGCTTCGGTTTTATTGCATATCCACCTAACAACTTATTTTTCCACTACACCGATCTTATCATCGATGATTTCAACGACCTCGGGGAAGGTGATGCAGTTGAGTTCACCGTTGAAAAAAATGAGCGAGGACAAGAAGTGGCGAAGAATATTCGAAAAATTGAGTTCTAAAAGATTGGCCCTAGTATTAGGGCTTTTCTTTTAACAAAGACATAAGATGGAAGAACCTTCGAAGTCCCATGCTTAAAACAATTGACATTCATACTCACCGCTACCATCAAGATGCATTTATATGCTTGTTGAACGTCTCTTCTGGTGATATCGTCGACGACCATCCGAGGCTCTACTATTCTGCAGGTATTCACCCTTGGAGGGCAGCCATACATGGTTCTTCTGAAATTGAATGGCTTGGGCAGTTAATTCAAGAAAATAAGAAGGTGATAGCACTAGGGGAAATTGGCCTAGACAAGGCTTGCAACGTGGAAAACTCCATCCAGCTCGAGGTGTTTGAAAAACAGCTCGCAATCGCAGAAGCCCTCCGCACTCCTGTGATAATACATAACGTAAGAGCCACCAATGAAATTTTGGCAATACAAAACCGGATGAAACACCCAACCCCCTTTATCTTCCATGGTTTTAGGGGAAAGTTTACCAAAGCTGAAGCCATTCTCGATGCAGGAAACTATCTTTCCTTCGGAGCCGCGCTCCATACCAACGACAATGCCACAGCCGATAGCTTGAGGAGAACTCCAACCAATCAGCTATTTCTAGAGACCGATGATGCTTCCGTTTCTATTGCATCCATCTATTCAAAGGCAGCAGAAATAAAGGGTATCTCGACAGAACAGCTCATATCTGAAATTTGGAATAACTTTGCAAGCCTATTCAAAATATCCATCAATGACTGAACAAGACACCAGCTGGCTAGCACGCACTGAACTTCTTTTAGGCAACGAACGTGTTGAACTTCTAAAGAAAGCTCACGTTCTAGTGGTTGGGCTAGGTGGTGTTGGAGCTTATGCCGCCGAAATGCTTTGCCGGGCGGGCGTTGGAGAACTTACCATTGTAGATGCGGACAATGTTCATATTACCAACATAAATAGGCAACTCCCAGCGTTGCACAGCACAGTTGGGGAGTCAAAAGCGGATATTCTCGCAAGCCGATTGCTCGACATAAACCCATTGCTAATAGTGCATCGAATTAAAGACTTCATTAGCGATGATAAAACTGATGCGCTTCTTAAAACCAACTACACTTTTGTAGTCGATGCAATAGATACACTTTCGCCAAAGGTTAACCTGATAGCAAAAACAATTGCAGCCGGCATTCCATTAGTTAGTTCAATGGGGGCTGGAGGCAAACTTGATCCAACAAGAGTAACAATTTCCGATATTTCTAAATCGCATCACTGTCCGCTTGCGCACATGCTTCGCAAACGACTTAGCAGAATAGGGATCAAGAATGGATTTACCGTTGTTTTTTCGGACGAAGAACCACTGCCTGGATCTGTAACACTTATCGAGGGAGAGCAAAACAAAAAGTCGAATGTGGGAACAATCTCTTACATGCCAGCAGTATTTGGTATTTCCTGCGCATCGGTCGTAATCCGAACAATAATTATTGGCGATTACAATAAGCTATCGTAGCTTCTTCCCATCCTTCCATGCCCAAAGCAATAGCGAAGCCAGAGTTCTATTTGGCCTCCACAATTCAGCTATACTAGTAAGGTTCTGCCTCAGCGATTTACTATCCAGATCAATGTTGTATAGTTCTACCATACTTTGGCGAATCGCTAGATCATCTATGGGGAAAACGTCCTGCCGATTCAACGAGAAAATGAGTGTCATTTCGGCAGTCCAGCGACCCACGCCCTTAATTGTAGTCAGATACCCCAGCAGCGCTTCGTCATCCATAGCAGAAACCTTTTCCAGCTGCAGACCACTTTCCAACGCAAAACGAGCAACATTTTTAACGTAATTTGCCTTCCCATTCGAAAGACCTGCACTTCTTAATCGCTCAACTTCAATATCCAAAACCAAATTAGGTGTAGGATATCTCTGAGGAAATAGGTCTAAAAATCTCCCGAAAATAAGATCGGCAATCTTGCCCGAAAGTTGTTGCGAAACAATTGAACTTAAGAGGTCGAAATAAATATCTGTCGAAGGTTTAAACTGTTTTAAAGTGTGGGAAAGCCGAAGTTTTTCCATCACCACATCATTTACAAACACAGTATTTCCCATAACTCACAATTGTTGATAAACTAAAAGTGCTCAAATCTAGCGCATAGTTTTGTAAAATCGAGTGATGGGACAAATACAAGTCAAAACCGTGAGCCACTCAAATTGTAAAGAAGTCAGCCATCCCGGTTGCCTCACCCCAGCTAACAAGCACTTCCTTTACGAATGCTCGTGGGGGACCTTGCTTGCATAATTCAACCATAATCAACAAATCGGCCTCATCGCCTTCGGCCACAACTAAAACGGTGCCATCATCATTATTTTTCGCATAGCCACTAAGCCCAAGTTTGCTGGCATTTCTCTTGACAAAATACCGAAATCCAACTCCTTGAACCATCCCAAAAACGTGAATTGAAACTTGACCCTTCATTTTTATTAAAGACAATAAATGCAAGAAAAATAATTTTCATGAAATGCCGCAAGAAATGTTAAACTTATTTGTCTAAATACTATCTCAACGCAACACCTAAAAAGCATAGCAAAACTTGACCATGAAAAAAACGTTACAAAAATTATTCATTGCAGTCATTTTCACCGGCATGACATCATTAATTGCATCAGCCCAACCGGGACCTGGAATAGGATATGGAAGCATGCCACCATCTGGCACTCTAAAAGGTAAGATACTCGATAAGCAGTCAGGTGACCCTGTTGAATACGCAAGCATAGTGGTAATAAAATTGAGGGATTCCTCCATTGTGACAGGAGGAATAACAAACACTTCAGGCGAATTCCTACTCGAGAAGATCCCCTATGGACGATATAAAGTCCAAGTTAAGTTTATCGGTTACAATCAGTGGGAAAACACTAATATTACTGTCTCCCCCAAGGCAAAGGATGTTGACTTAGGTACAATAAATCTAGCCGTTGCCTCACAGGCAATGGAGGGTGTCACCGTTAGTGGCAGGAAGGAGATGATGACGCACAGCCTCGACAAAAAGGTAATTAACGTCGATAAAGACCTAGCGTCAGTTGGCGGTACCGCGCTCGATGTTATGCAGAGTGTTCCCTCTGTTACAGTAGATTTCGATGGCAACATAAGCCTGAGGGGCTCCACCAATGTCAACATACTAATCGATGGAAAACCTTCTCAGATGACTAGCCTCGACCAACTACCAGCCGCCATGATTGAAAGCATTGAGGTGGTGACTAACCCTTCGGTAAAATATGACCCCGATGGAATGGCCGGAATCATCAACATCGTTCTTAAAAAGCAAAAAATTGTTGGAACAAATGGGATGGTGTCGCTCACGGCAGGGAACAACAATCGCTATATGGGATCTGTAAACCTCAACTTTAAAAGAGATAACTGGAATATTTTTACAAACGTTGATTTCCGCTCTTTCAACTTTGATGGATACAGCAATTCATACTCCAAAAACTACTTGAGCGATATTCCCTATATTAAAAACACTACGGACTTCACAAGAAAAATGACATTTGGAGGAGTTCGATTGGGGGCCGATTACAACATCAATCCAAAAAACACAATCACCTTAAGCACTTGGCTAAACACAAGAAAGTTTAGCGGCAATGAGGATCTTGTAAGCTCCAGCTACGACTCTGCACTTAATGTTGTTGACTTTTACAAGCAAAATAGAACCACCAGCAACAACGATGGGTTTGAGTCGGAATTCACCTTAAGCTATAAGAAGGACTTTAATGTAAAAGGTCGGACTCTAACCGCCGATGCTTTTTTCTCCAACGGTCCTGAAACATCCTCATCCATGCGGAGAAAAGATTTTTACACTCCTGCAGGGGTATTAACAAATCAATATCCCGAGCTAGAAAAAACTGATACAAAAGAACCAGGAACTAGGTTCACCATCCAGTCCGACTATGTGAGTCCAATTGGGAATGGGGGAAGGTTGGAATCTGGCGTCAAAGCCATTCTCCGATCCGACAACTCAGATTACCTTGTATGGGAGGGCGACTCCACAACCCAAAGTTGGATAGTGAATCAAACATACTCCAACAACTTCATCTACAAGGAGCAGATCTATTCCGGATACGCCAGTTACTCTAACACATGGGGAAAACTCTCGTATATGGGTGGCGTAAGACTTGAGCAAAGCCTTTCCAAGTCGGAGCAAAAAACCACAGATTCTACCTTCAACAAAAATATCTTCAGCGTATTTCCTTCGCTACACTTAAGCTTCGAGGTTGCTACCGGGCACGATCTTATCTTCAGCTATAGTGGCAGAATTAACCGACCGCGCAGCAGGGTTATCAACCCATTCTTAGTGAAGCAGGATGCGAACAATGTAAGCTATGGAAATCCAAATATAAATCCAGAATACGTAAACTCTTTCGAGGTGGGCTATGGATTTAAAAAAGTCAAAACAAACATTACCACCACCCTTTTCTACCGTCAAACCACCGATGTAATTGCACAAAAAGTAACGCTGGTAAATGATATTTTCGAAACCACCTACGACAACCTTAATAGTTCAGTAAACTACGGAGTTGAAGTTGTTGCATCTTCGCCAATCTTCAAGTGGTGGAGAATTAATGGCAGCTATAGTTACTTTCACGCCGAGATTAATGGTGCTGGGGTAACTAGTGATGCAAAGAGCAGCAACAGCTGGACTGCAAAAATCGCCTCTGTTGTATTTCTGCCAAAGGGCATTGAGTTTCAACAAAACTTTAACTACCGATCACCAATTGTTACAAGCGGCACTGGTGGAAGAGGTTTTTCAGCAGGCGGGCAAGGTATTATGGCAAGAATGTGGTCGCTTGATCTAGGCCTAAAAAAGAATTTCCTTAAAAACAAGGCCACAATTACTGCTAGAGTTAGTGACGTATTTAAAACAACCACATTTAACTCTACTACTTACGGTGATAATTTTGAAACCAACTATGAACGTGGACGAAATAGCCGCATGTTCTTTATTGGGCTATCATATAAAATTAACGACTACAAGCGAAGTTCAAAGAAGCCAGACCAATCACCTGACGACAATTCGCTCGACGATTTTTAGCCTACAAAAGTTTCAAGGGATTGTAGAACAAATCTACAATCCCTAATATTTTCTATATTGTCGAAAATAGATCAGCAAATGGATTATTTCCTAGCATCGCTTGCAATTATACTCTCGCTAATTGGATTACTTGGATGTATTATGCCAGTAATACCAGGCCCGCCCATTAGCTTTATTGCCTTACTGCTTATGCAGGCCACGCGTTTCGGAGAGCATACGCAATTCACTATATTTTTTCTTGGTGCAGTAACCATTACCGTCACTGTAATGGATTACATAATTCCTGCGTGGACAACCAAAAAGTTTGGCGGGTCGAAAAGAGGGGCCATTGGCGCAACCCTTGGCCTAGTCGCAGGCATTCTCCTACTCCCTCCGATCGGGGTTGTTATTGGACCTTTTATTGGAG
>DATKVT010000010.1 GCA_035529935.1 Williamwhitmania sp.
TTTGGCCATTGTAGGTACCGAGCGCCATGAGTCTCGCCGTGTTGACCGCCAGCTGCGTGGTCGTGCTGGTCGTCAGGGTGATCCCGGAACGTCGCAGTTCTTTGTATCGCTGGAAGATGACCTGATGCGCCTCTTTGGTTCCGATAGAATTGCCCGATTAATGGACAGAATGGGATTGAAGGAGGGTGAGGTTATTCAGCACTCCATGATTTCCAACTCCATTGAGCGTGCGCAGAAAAAGGTGGAGGAGAATAACTTCGGTGTTCGTAAGCGATTGCTGGAGTACGACGACGTTATGAACTCCCAACGTGAGGTTATCTACACCCGCCGTCGCCACGCTCTTTATGGTGAGCGCATCCAGCTCGATGTGGCCAATATGCTTTATGATCTTTCCGAGACCATAATCAACGCCAATCATGGAAGTGTTGAGTACGACGATTTTAATCTAGAGTTAATCCGGGCTATCTCCATGGAGGCCCCTTTCACCGAAAAGGACTATTCGGAGAAAAAGTCGGATGAGCTGGCTGAGATACTTTTCGATGGTATGATGGAGATGTACGATCGAAAAATGGCAACCATTGCAGAGCAGGCTTATCCTGTTGTTAAGGATGTTTACGAGAAGCAAAGTGGTCAATATGAGAATATTGTTGTGCCAATTTCCGATGGTCAGAAGATATTTCAGATTGTTACCAATCTGAAAAAATCATACGAAACTCATGGACGCGAGCTGGTGAAATCGTTTAACAAGGCTGGCATTTTGGTCTCCATCGACGAGAACTGGAAGGAGCATCTACGTGAGATGGACGAGTTAAAGCAAAGTGTACAGAACGCCACCTATGAGCAGAAAGATCCCCTTTTGATCTACAAGTTTGAATCTTATAACCTTTTCAGAAACTTGATTGAGCAAGTTAACAAGGAGGTATCGTCGCTACTACTTAAGGCACACATTCCACTTCGTGATCCCGCTCAAGTGAGGGAGGCGGACCAACATCGGAAACTTGACATGAGCAAATATCAAACTTCTCGTTCCGATGAAGTGCCTTCGGGAGGTGAAGGACCACGCCGTCCGGATCCTGTAAGAGTCGAAAAGAAAGTTGGTAGAAACGACCCATGTCCGTGTGGAAGTGGTAAAAAATACAAAAATTGCCACGGGGCAAACGAGAACTAATACTAGAGCGCATCTACCAAGGTGCGCTTTTTTTAACTCATGTTCTTTAGTTTGCACTTAATGGATTAACTTTGCGGTCGGCATAAAAGATACGTCATTCTTATTTGCAATGTGTTTCCTGCCGTAAGGTTGTCTCGTTGGTGAAAATTGAAAATTGTTATGAATCTCGAAAGTTACTTCTTTGAAAAGGTTGCTGAAGCAATCAAGGTGCTGTACGGCTCGGTGGATGAAAAAATGGTTCAACTTCAGAAAACACGAAAGGAGTTCAAAGGTGATATTACATTGGTGACCTTTCCATTGCTTAAGCTCTCGAAAAAAAGCCCTGAGCAAACAGCTCAGCAGCTGGGCGAATATTTGAGCACTAATGTTAACGAGGTTGCTGAGTTTAACGTTGTAAAAGGGTTTTTGAATATTTCACTGGCAAGTAGCTTCTGGATTGAGCAGCTGAATGAGGTTGCCAGTGTGAGCGAATTTGGTAATGCTTCATCGTCGGGGAAAACGACAATGGTAGAATATTCCTCGCCCAATACCAATAAGCCTTTACATTTAGGCCATATTCGCAACAACCTACTTGGTGCATCGGTTTCCAAACTTTTAAAGGCCGCTGGTAATAAGGTTATTCAGGTAAACTTGGTCAACGATCGCGGTATTCACATCTGTAAGTCGATGGTGGCCTGGAAGCGATTTGGAATGGGCGAAACTCCTCTTACGCATGGAAAAAAGGGTGACCATTTGGTTGGTGACTACTATGTTGCCTTCGACAAAGCCTACAAGGCGGAAGTTCAAGATTTGATTGCCTCAGGCAGAAGCAAGGAAGATGCTGAAAAGTTAGCACCGCTGATGCTTGAAGCACAGGATATGCTGAGGAAGTGGGAGGCCAGCGACGCCGACACCATTAATCTTTGGAAAACCATG
This sequence comes from Williamwhitmania sp., assembly GCA_035529935.1. NCBI lineage: Bacteria > Pseudomonadati > Bacteroidota > Bacteroidia > Bacteroidales > Williamwhitmaniaceae > Williamwhitmania > Williamwhitmania sp. The sequence goes on from DATKVT010000010.1 coordinate 2,084, forward strand.
AATGGATGGGTTTATGAAGGGTTTGCTAAAACATACAGCGATTTAGGTATCTCGTTCGATAACACTTACTATGAGTCACAAACCTACCTTCAGGGCAAAGCGATTGTTCAAACCGGGTTAGAAAAAGGAGTTTTCTATAAAAAGGAGGATGGCTCGGTTTGGGTGGACCTCACCGCCGACGGCCTTGACGAAAAATTGCTGCTGCGTGCCGATGGAACTTCGGTATACATGACTCAAGACTTGGGCACTGCCGTTCAGCGTTTTACCGAAGAGAAGCTCGATGAGCACATATACGTGGTTGGCAATGAGCAGAACTACCATTTTCAGGTGCTGAAGCTCGTGCTCCAAAAGCTCGGTTATGAGTGGGCTCAAAATATTTTTCATCTTTCCTACGGCATGGTCGAATTGCCAGAGGGAAAAATGAAGTCGCGCGAGGGAACTGTTGTGGATGCTGACGACTTGGTGGAGGAGATGGTTTCAACCGCAAGGGATATGTCGCAGGAACTCGGAAAGCTCGATGGCAGAACACCAGAGGAGGCCATGCAGGTGGCCCGGATGGTTGGCCTAGGCGCTTTAAAGTATTTCATCTTACGGGTTGATCCACGCAAAAGCATGACCTTCGATCCTAGAGAATCTATCGACTTTAATGGCAATACAGGTCCGTTTATTCAGTATACCCATGCACGTATAAAATCGGTGTTGCGCAAAGCCGAGGAGCAGAACATTAACTTTGCCGCATGCAAGGATTTGAACTTGTTGGTGGCAGAGAAGGAAATTTCGCTCATTAAGTTGGTAAACGAATTTCCATCCACTGTTGCTGCTGCTGCTGCCGACTTGAGCCCTGCCGTAGTGGCCAACTACTGCTACGATATTTCCAAGGAGTATAACCAGTTCTACCACGAGTTGAGCGTGCTGAAGGAGGAGAACGTCGACATTCGCAATATGCGCTTGCTTCTTTCGGCTCAGGTGGCCAAGGTAATTGCTTCTGGCATGAATTTGCTTGGCATTGAGGTTCCCGAACGGATGTAACTTGGCTTTATTCCCCGGGATTTTTTATAAATTTGTTCCTTCAAATTAAGAGACTATAGCATATGTTTGAGAACTTATCCGAAAAGCTGGAGCGGTCGTTTAAGCTGCTGAAAGGCGAAGGTAAGATTACCGAAATTAATGTGGCAGAAACGCTGAAAGAGGTTCGCAAGGCTCTTTTGGATGCCGACGTTAACTATAAAATTGCCAAGAACTTTACCGACGAGGTGAAGCGGAAGGCGTTGGGCGAAAACGTGCTTACTGCTGTTAAGCCCGGCCAGATGATGGTTAAGATTGTCCACCAGGAGCTGGTTGAGCTCATGGGAGGTTCTATGACCGACATCGACACTAAGGGAACACCCGCGGTTATTCTTATTGCTGGTCTTCAAGGTTCGGGTAAAACCACCTTTTCTGGGAAGTTGGCAAATCACCTAAAGTCGAAAAAGGGACGCCAGCCGCTGCTTGTTGCCTGCGACGTATACCGTCCTGCCGCTATTGAGCAGCTCAAGGTGCTTGGATCTCAAATTGGAGTTCCTGTATTTTCTGAAGAGGGCAACAATAATCCGGTAGCAATTGCAAAGGCGGCTATTGCACACGCCAAGAGCAACAACTACAACGTAGTTATTATCGATACTGCCGGACGCTTGGCCATCGATGAGGCCATGATGAAGGAGGTAGCCAATATTAAGGATGCCATTAAGCCGCAGGAGATTCTTTTTGTAGTTGACTCCATGACCGGTCAGGATGCCGTTAATACAGCCAAGGAGTTTAACGATAAGCTCAACTTCAGTGGAGTGGTGCTTACCAAGCTCGATGGTGATACCCGAGGTGGAGCTGCGCTTTCCATCCGGTCTATTGTGGATAAGCCAATTAAGTTTGTGAGCTCGGGCGAGAAGATGGATTCACTCGATGTATTCCACCCCGAACGTATGGCCGATCGAATCTTGGGCATGGGCGATATTGTTTCACTGGTGGAACGTGCTCAGGACCAGTTCGATGCTGATGAGGCTCGCAAGCTGCACAAGAAGATAGCTAAGAATCAGTTTAACTTCAACGACTTCCTTTCACAGATTGCCCAGATTAAAAAGATGGGTAACCTCAAGGATCTTGCTGGTATGATTCCCGGCATGAATAAGATGATGAAGAATATAGATATCGACGATAACGCCTTTAAGGGCATTGAGGCCATCATACACTCGATGACTCCGCTGGAGCGTGAAAATCCTGATCTGCTCAATGGTAGCCGTCGTAAGCGCATTGCCATGGGCAGCGGCACCACCGTTCCCGATGTTAATCGCCTGCTCAAGCAGTTTGAGGAGACGCGTAAGATGATGAAGACGATGACTGGTGGTGGGAAGAATATCGCCCGCATGATGGGGAATTTTCCACAAAACTAGCTTACCATAATTACCCTTTACCATGGAGTTAATCGACGGGAAAAAGATTTCGGACGCCGTAAAGCAGGAGATTGAGCTTGAGGTGTTAGCAATTAAAAAGGCGGGGGGGAAGGTACCTCACCTTTGTGCCATTTTGGTTGGCCACGATGGGGCCAGCGAAACATACGTTGGACACAAGGAGAAGGCCTGTGCACAGGTGGGGTTCAAATCTACCGTGCTACGCTTTGAGGATACTATTTCTGAAGTTCAGCTACTCGACCAAATTCAAAAAATAAACAACGATGCCGATATCGATGGGCTCATTGTGCAGCTGCCGTTGCCAAAGCATATCAACGAGCAAAAGGTGATTGAGACCATCGATCCGCGTAAGGATGTGGATGGCTTTCATCCTATCAACTTTGGCCGAATGGTAATTGGGCTTCCAGCATACGTTTCGGCTACGCCCGATGGCATTATGGAGCTTATTCGTCGCTACAATATTCCCACAGCGGGCAAGCGTTGCGTGGTGATTGGCCGCAGCAATATTGTGGGTCGTCCCATGGCCAACCTGCTCTCGCAAAAGGGCTATCCGGGCGACTGCACCGTAACCCTTTGTCATAGCCGGACTCAAAATCTTAAGGAGATATGCCATGAGGCCGATATTATTGTGGCCGCCCTTGGCAAGGCCGAATTTCTTACCGCCGACATGGTTAAGGATGGTGCTGCCGTTATCGATGTGGGCATTACCCGCGTTAAGTCCGAAACTACAAAAAGTGGATGGAAGCTGCTGGGCGACGTTAAGTTCGACGAGGTTGCACCAAAGTGTAGCTACATAACGCCTGTTCCTGGTGGCGTTGGCCCAATGACCATTGTTTCACTAATGAAAAATACACTGCTAGCCGCCAAAAGGGAGATTTACGGATAATTTCATTCTTTTCGAATAACAAATAAAGCCCTCAGCGCGAGGGCTTTTCCGTTTTATACAAATTATTTTAGAACAACCTGCTTGGGGAGTTTACAGTCGTTGCCGAATGGGGTTTTGTATATGGCCACTATTTCCATTTTGCGCGACTCCTCAAGCTGGGTGCGGAAAATTTCAATGCGGCCAACACCATTAATTACCTCTACTTTGGTGTAGGGTTGGGTTTCAGAAATGATAGGATACTTTCGGTAAAGCCTAAACTTCTTAGTTGGTGGGTAGAGCCTTGCTGTGATAACGAATTCGTTCCATGTTGAGAGCTTGTTTTCAACCTCTACAATTAGTTGTGCATTTGGAATTAATTCTCCTTGCATGGTGTACTCCTTCAGGTCGCCATTGCTCATGCTCATTTTGAACGTTTGAACCGACTTGAGTTTACCTGAAGGATAAAACTCCTTTTGGTCCCCATTTTTTTTACCCAGAAAGTAGTTAGTCTCGTTTGACTTTACCCCTGTAACGTAGAACGAAACATCGGTGCTATCTTTCACCCCTTTAACCGCCTTTACTATATTCCTTACCTTGCCGTTGGAGTAGTAGCTAATCACCATTCCGTTGGGTAGGCTGTCCTTGAGAGGAATAATCATGGTGAGGTTATCCTCTGGACCATACACCCGTTTTATACCATCGATCATGGTGCCTTCGAGTAACTCCTTACTCCCGTCGGACAGGTATTTAACTTTAACATCCCTGCCACAGAAGGCTAGGAGCATGGCAAACGCTACAAAGAGTGCAGTTTTGACTACCTGTTTCATAATATTCGGTTTGTTGTTAAACAAATGTAGGAATATATGCACAGATTTCAAAGGCCGAAGTAGGCAAGTCAGGGGGTGACTTTTTGTTAGCGCGTATAGTCACCCTCTGACTGATAAAAAAAGCAATTAATTGTTTGTTCTTTAAAAAAAAAGTATAAACTTTAATAACTGAACTGGAATTGGTATTCAACTGCATGTTTGCACAAGAAATTGTAATGGGGGAAAATAAACTGAGGAGACTAAAGATAATGGACAAAAAATACCCCCGTATTGAAAGACGAGGGCGGCTTAAATGTTTTCACAACGGAATAATCCTTATTGTGAATTGCTTCAGATTGTAATGCAAATATAACATATAAACTTAAATGTCAACATAGCCATGAAAAAAATTTTAGGACTTGATTTAGGAACCAACTCTGTCGGTTGGGCTCTCATTAATCAGGATGAAAGTAAAAGCGAAGTAGTTGGATTGGGAAGCCGAATAATTCCTATGAGTCAAGACATCCTTGGCGAGTTTGATAGAGGTAATTCGGTGTCTCAAACAGCAGAACGCACAGGGTATAGAGGTACCCGACGACTAAGGGAAAGGTATTTGTTGCGTAGGGAACGGTTACATAGGGTATTAAATATACTTAACTTTTTACCTGAGCATTATGGTAAAAGCATCGATTTTGAACAACACTTTGGAAAATTCATAGACGAGTCAGAACCCAAAATTGCCTACAAGCAAAATGAGGTAACCGGTAAAATGGAGTTTGCTTTTATGAATTCCTTTAACGAAATGGTTGCAGATTTTAAGTTGACTCAGTCCCGCCTTGTGGATGAAGGGCGACAAGTTCCGCACGATTGGACAATATATTACTTACGAAAGAAGGCACTAAAAGCTAAGATAGAAAAAGAGGAGCTAGCTTGGATACTATTAAACTTTAACCAGAAACGAGGTTACTACCAACTAAGAGGTGAGGAGCAGGAGGAGGAACAAAAGAAACGAGTGGAATTTTATTCATTAAAGGTTGTTAATGTTGAGGAGGGAGAGGAATCTAGAACAAAGGGTGAAAAGTGGTATAGTGCTACTCTTGAGAATGGTTGGGTTTACCGACGCACAAGTAAAACGCCTTTAGATTGGATTGGAAAGACCAAAGATTTTATTGTAACTACCGATTTAGATGAAAACGGTGAAGTAAAGAGGGATAAGGATGGTGTTGAAAAACGCTCCTTTAGGGCTCCGCTTGAAGATGACTGGACTTTAATAAAGAAAAAGACTGAGTCAGATGTAGAGCATAGCAATAAAACAGTAGGGGCATATATATACGATGCTTTACTGCTCAACCCAACCCAGAAGATTAAGGGAAAACTTGTGCGAACCATTGAACGCAAGTTTTACAAGACAGAGTTGGAAGCAATCCTCACAAAGCAACTAGAGTTTCATAAGGAACTTAAGAGTAGAGAACTGTATCATGCCTGTCTCGAAGAGTTGTATGGCAACAACGAAGCACACCGGAATTCTCTAGGTGCAAGAGATTTTACCCATCTTTTTCTCAACGATATTATCTTCTATCAACGACCGCTGAAGAGTAAGAAATCGCTTATTAGCAACTGTCCATTAGAGTTCAGAACATACATTGATAAAAGTAATGGAATGGAGGTTAAGGAGTCGATAAAGTGCATTGCGAAGTCACATCCATTATACCAGGAGTTTAGATTATGGCAGTTTCTTCAAAATTTGAAGATATATGCTAAGGAAAGAATTGTTGATGGAAGAGTTGTTGCCGATGTAAATATTACTCAAGAGCTGCTTACAACAGAGGAGGATTGGGTTGCACTATTTCGTTGGTTGAATGAGCGCAAGGATCTTGACCAGAAGGCTTTCTTAAAGTATCCTCCATTTGGATTTAAGAAGGAGATTGATAGATACCGCTGGAACTACGTTGAAGATAAGACCTACCCATGTAATGAAACGCGCGCACTGATAAGTTCACGGTTGAGCAAGGTAGCCAATGTTCCAGCTGATTTTATTACAAGAGAAATTGAAGAGGCGTTATGGCATATACTCTATTCGGTAGAGGAAAGGCATGAAATTGAGAAAGCACTTGGGAAATTTGCAATACAGTATGGTCTCGGTGGTGATTTTGTGGACAACTTCAAAAAGTTTCCACCTTTTAGCAAGGACTATGGTTCCTATTCTGCAAAGGCAATAAAGAAGCTATTGCCGCTGATGCGCCAAGGAGAGTACTGGAGTAAGGATGTCATTGATGGCAATACACTTTTAAGAATTGATAAGCTACTAACGGGGGAGTTTGATCCAACAATTCGCGATAGGGTAAGGGAGAAGTCCATCAACCTTAAATGCCTTGGTGACTTTAAAAATCTCCCCCTTTGGCTTGCCAGCTACGTGGTTTACGACCGGCATGCTGAAGCTAACGATATAAAGAGTTGGAAAACCCCAAGTGACCTTGAATATTTCCTGCGTAATGAGTTTAAGCAACACTCTCTGCGCAATCCAATTGTGGAACAGGTAATCACCGAGACGTTAAGGGTTGTGAAGGATATATGGACCCACTATGGAAACGGTGTTGAGAACTACTTTAGTGAAATTCATATTGAGCTGGGGCGCGAGATGAAGAATCCTGCCGATAAGCGTAAGAGTATGACCCAAAAGGTATCTGAGAATGAGAACACCAACCTTAGAATAAAGGCGTTGCTTGCAGAATTTTTGAACGATAACTCCATTGCTAACGTTCGCCCAAATTCACCAAGTCAGCAGGAAATACTGAAGATTTATGAGGAGGGTGTAATCAATGCTGAAAGTGAGATACCGGACGATATCCAAAAGATTTCGAAGTTGAGCTTACCTACAACTTCAGAATTGACTCGGTACAAGCTTTGGCTCGATCAGAAGTACCGTTCGCCTTATACGGGTGAGATAATACCCCTGGCCAAACTCTTTACCTCGGCTTATGAGATAGAGCATATTATTCCTCAGTCGCGCTACTTCGACGATTCTCTTTCCAACAAGGTGATTTGCGAAGCAGAGGTTAATAAGGATAAGGACAATGCCACTGCCTATGAGTATATCAAAAACAATTCGGGCAAAAAGATTGAGCTCAGCTTTGGAAAGGAGGTTACGCTTTTTACCCTTACCGAATACGAGGAAAATGTAAAGCGCAGCTTTAGTCGAAATCGTGGCAAAATGAAGAAGCTGCTCATGGAGGATATTCCCGATGAGTTTATTGCCCGGCAGCTTAACGATAGCCGTTACATCAGCAAGGTGGTTAAGGGGCTTCTTTCCAACATTGTGAGGGTTGATGATGAGCAGGAGGTTACCTCCAAAAATGTAATATCTACAAGCGGAGCAGTTACGTCTATTCTTAAAAAGGATTGGGGCTTGAACGATGCCTGGAATGAAATTATCTCCCCTCGCTTCGAACGCTTGAATCAGCTAACCAATAGCACAAACTTTGGTCGCATGCGCAATAATCAATTTGTGCCTTATGTTCCGTTGGAGCTGCAAAAAGGGTTTAATAGGAAGCGTATTGACCACCGGCACCATGCAATGGACGCGCTGGTTATTGCCTGTGCTACCCGTAATCACATTAATTACCTAAATAACTCTTATGCGATGGCAGGTAAGCGCGACCTTCGCTTCGATTTAAGAGCAAGCCTCTGTTATAAAAAACCAAATGACGATGGCAGCGAGGGCTATCGGTGGGAGTTTAAGAAACCATGGAATACCTTTACCCAAGATGCAAAGGTGGCTCTTTCAAATACAGTTGTTAGCTTTAAGCAAAATATTAGGGTTATTAATAAGTCGGTTAACCACTACCAAAAATGGGAGGGCGATGAACATGGACAGAAGCAAAAGGTAGAGGTGAAACAGGTTAAGGGCGATAGCTGGGCAATAAGAAAGCCGATGCATAAGGATACCGTTTCCGGTAGGGTAACGCTGCGTTTCCAGAAGGCAGTAAATCTTTCTGTGGCTATTGATACACCAGAGTTTATTGTCGATAAATCCTTGAAGGCAAAGGTTAAGGAGTTATTGGCTATCCCTTTCGATAAAAAACAGATTGCAAAATATTTTAAGGAGAATGATAACCAGTGGAATGGAAAGCCGGTTTCAAAGGTAGCTGTCTACTATTTCGATGGAGAGAATGCGGCTTCTCGGGTAAAGGTGGATGAGACCTTTAACACCCAAAATATTAAAAAGATTACCGATACAGGAATACAGCGCATATTGCTGAACCATTTGCAGCAGTTTGGCGAGAATGTTAATGGTAAGGTGGTAGAACATCCGGAAATTGCTTTTACTTCCGATGGGTTGGAGGCCATGAATCGCAACATTCAGAATTTAAACAATGGCGTTTACCATCAGCCTATATATAAGGTACGAACCTACGAACTCATGGGGAGCAAGTTTGCTGTTGGAACTAAAGGTAATAAGGGGAGCAAGTTTGTGGAGGCGGCTAAAGGCACTAACCTCTTCTTTGCTATTTACCAGAGTCCGGAGGGCAAGCGAAGCTATGAATCGGTTCCGCTTAATGTGGTTATTGAACGAGAGAAGCAAGGACTTTCGCCAGTACCGGAGTACGATGAGAAAGAGAATGCACTTCTCTTTTACCTTTCACCCAACGACCTAGTTTATGTGCCAACCCAGGAGGAACTAGTTGCTCCGCAAAGCGTTTATTTTGAAAGGTTAACAAAGGAGCAGGTCCTTAATGTATATAAAGTAGTTAGTTTCTCTGGAAGCCAGTGCTTTTTTGTGAGAAATGATATTGCCATTGCAATAATAGATAAAGTTGAGTTTTCAGTAAAGAATAAGATGGAGCGCTCCATTGATGGGGTAATGATAAAGGACTGCTGCTGGAAGTTAAAGGTAGATAGGTTGGGAAATGTGGTGGATGTGATACGACGATAATTAGCAGAGTCACGGGGTGACTCCAAGTCACCCCGTGACTACTACTTAAAAGTTAAATGCCATGGAATTTGAAGTAGGTCATTTATACCATATCTACAATCAGGGTAACAACCGCCGGAAGGTGTTCTTTGTGCGCGACAACTATCTCTTCTTTCTCAATAAAATGAAGCACCACCTTTTGCCCTACGCCGACATATTGGCGTGGTGCCTAATGCCTAACCACTTCCATATTATGGTGCATGTAAACCATGTGAGCCTTTCGGTGCCCATTATTGACGGGGTGACTCCAAGTCACCCCGTCAATAGAGAGAGAACTTTAAACGAATCCATTGGCATTATGCTGCGCTCCTATACTCGTGCTATAAATAAAGGGTACAATCGAAGCGGAGCACTGTTTCGAGAAGAGACCAAGGCCATCTGCCTTACCAAGAACGACAAGCTATCGGCAGCATGGTTCACCTCATTGGGTGTTACCAATCTGAATGTGGACTCCCCCGAATCTCAATACCCCAACCAATGCTTTCGATACATTCTATCTAATCCCTTACGGGCTGGCTTGGTGAAATCGGCCATCGACTGGGAGTTCTCCTCCTACTTAGATTTTGTTGGCCAACGGGATGGACAAATGATAAGTAGTGCACGAATTAAGGAGTTTGGGTTAACCCTATAATTAGTGTCGGGGTGACTCAGAGTCACCCCGACACTAACCAAAACTAAAGCCAAATGATTAAACGAACCCTTTATTTTGGGAATCCTGCCAAGCTGAGCTTACACAACCGACAGCTGCTGGCAGAGATGCACGAACCGGAACAGGAGCGACGGTCGGTAACCGTCGCAGTGGAAGATGTGGGAGTGGTTATACTCGACTCGCCGCAGCTTACTGTAACGCAGCCGTTGCTGGAGGCGTTGCTCGAAAATAATGCCGCAGTAATTACCTGCAGCAATAACCACATGCCCCATGGGCTGCTGTTACCGCTTGAGGGCAACACCATTCAGCAGGAGCGGTTCGACGACCAGCTGGCGGCTAGCTTGCCCATGAAAAAACAGCTGTGGCAGCAAACTGTGGTGGCTAAAATATCCAATCAAAAGCGGCTTCTTGATGTCCAAGGCTTCGATACAGAGCCGATGAACCACTGGATACGCAGTGTAAAGAGCGGCGATCCCGATAATTTGGAGGGACGTGCAGCCGCGTACTACTGGAAAACGCTCTTTTCGCGCGATAATGTGGATGCCTTTGTTCGAGGTCGATACGAGGATGAACCCAACAACCTACTCAACTATGGCTATGCCGTTTTGCGAGCCGTGGTCGCCCGCAGCTTGGTGGCCACGGGATTGCTCCCAACGTTGGGCATACACCATGCCAACCGTTACAACGCCTTTTGCCTTGCCGACGATATTATGGAGCCATACCGCCCCTTTGTAGATAGGGTGGTGGTGGAGATTGTAAGGTCGGGCGAGAGCTATGCCGAACTTACCCGTGAACTCAAGGCCAAGCTGCTAGTAATTCCTGCGCTCGACGTAAATATTGAGGGGAAGGGCAGCCCGCTTATGGTAGCCATGCAGCGCACCACTGCGTCGTTGGCAGGCTGCTTCGCTGGCTCAACTCGGCGCATACTATATCCCACGCTTGAGTAGCGTTAATCGTCTATCGGAGTATAGGGTTATGTGGGTGCTGGTGCTATTCGATCTTCCAACCGAAACAAAGAAGCAGCGGAAGCAAGCCGCCCAGTTTCGGAAGGAACTGGTGCAGGACGGATTCACCATGTTCCAGTTTTCCATTTATACCCGCTGCTGCCCAAGTCGCGAGAATGCCGATGTGCATATAAAAAGAGCAAAACTAGCCTTGCCCACCGATGGCTATGTGGGCATACTATGCATAACCGACAAGCAGTTTGGCACTATGGAGCTGTTTTATTCTGCCAAACCCATGGAGGCGCAACCCGGGCCACAGCAGCTGGAACTTTTCTAAGGTCCCCTGTTCCTTGCAAAGTGAGGGGGTGACTTTTCGTTTCCGCTTATTAGTCACTTCCTGACTGTTAACCCCAAGCTAGGTTTTATAAGTCACGGGGTGACTATCTCTTTTCGAATTAAAGTCACCCCGTGACTCTATCTCCGATTTATAGTCACCCCCTGACTGTTCAGACAAAAAAAGCCGGCACTGTGGCCGACTTTATACCTATGGATGCCTGTTTTTTTCTTTGAGCAAACCTCTTTAACTACCACATAACTAATATTTAAGCCCTAGGTATGTTGTGATAGGTATGTCAAAGATACAATCTGAAAGCAATTCACAACAATACTGAGCGGCTTAATATTGGTAGAGTCGTTGTGATAGGTATGTCAAAGATACAATCTGAAAGCAATTCACAACCTACCTGCAACTGTTAATAAAAGAACTGATGTTGTGATAGGTATGTCAAAGATACAATCTGAAAGCAATTCACAACATGGCGCGAGCAATTGTATAAAGAACTGTAGGTTGTGATAGGTATGTCAAAGATACAATCTGAAAGCAATTCACAACAGGAAATCATTGGGTTAGCTTCAGCCTTCTGTTGTGATAGGTATGTCAAAGATACAATCTGAAAGCAATTCACAACACAGGGAAGTTTACTATGTAGAAATTCCCGGTTGTGATAGGTATGTCAAAGATACAATCTGAAAGCAATTCACAACAGTAACAGAAAGAGGTTTAAGAACACCACCGTTGTGATAGGTATGTCAAAGATACAATCTGAAAGCAATTCACAACAAACTCTCCTGTGCTGATGATAAAAATGGGGTTGTGATAGGTATGTCAAAGATACAATCTGAAAGCAATTCACAACAACTCATACACCCATACCCAAGGGTTATTTGTTGTGATAGGTATGTCAAAGATACAATCTGAAAGCAATTCACAACCAAACTACTACACTCGAAAGCTAGAGGTTCGTTGTGATAGGTATGTCAAAGATACAATCTGAAAGCAATTCACAACAGCTCGTGGGCAAAGGTGTCGGTGATTATTGTTGTGATAGGTATGTCAAAGATACAATCTGAAAGCAATTCACAACTTACTATTTCCTCCTCAATTTTGTAGTAAAGTTGTGATAGGTATGTCAAAGATACAATCTGAAAGCAATTCACAACACACCTGCCAACATGGAAGCTGAGAGGGCTGTTGTGATAGGTATGTCAAAGATACAATCTGAAAGCAATTCACAACATAGGCATCCGATGCGGTCCAATCGGTAAAGTTGTGATAGGTATGTCAAAGATACAATCTGAAAGCAATTCACAACGTAAGGCAGTTCTGATTCATATTCTTGCTCGTTGTGATAGGTATGTCAAAGATACAATCTGAAAGCAATTCACAACTGTTAGTTATAGTTAGTTTACTTTTTAAAAGTTGTGATAGGTATGTCAAAGATACAATCTGAAAGCAATTCACAACTTGCAAACGTTGTGGTATTTTGACAGGTCAGTTGTG
>DATKVT010000011.1 GCA_035529935.1 Williamwhitmania sp.
TATCGAGTCCAGATGCCATTCTCACCCCGAAAAGGTGGAATACCACTTTCGGCTGAGATTCCAGCACCTGTAAATGCTACGGTATACAAAGAGTTGCGTAACAACTCTGCTGCTTCAATTATACTATTCATCACTTTTATTGTAAATCAGACCCCAGTAAAGGTAGTTGGTTATGCAATTACTCGCAATGCTCCACAGTATGATATCGCCTACGTTGAAGTAAGGCATGATACATATCATCATATGAAATTAAATAGGCCAGAAAGCAATAAAATAAGCAGATATAAGGCTTTTTCATTCCATTTTATAATGATTGTGGCCGACATATTAACAGTAATTAACAGTCGACATTAATTTAAGATAACTATATTTGCGCCGCTTAAAAAATGCCCAAGCAGCATAAAAAACATAGAAATCATGGGCTTATTGTCAGTAGTACTTTTACTTGTTACGGGAGTATGTTTTGCCGGAATAGCCATATTCATTGGAAACACCTTCTCCCAAAAAAAATACAGTTCAGAAAAGTTTGAAGCCTACGAGTGTGGCATTCAGACACATGGAGACACCTGGATTCAGTTTAACGTCGGTTACTACCTTTTTTCTCTCGTCTTCCTAATCTTTGATGTGGAAGTTGTGTTTATGTACCCATGGGCAGTTGTATGCAAGGAGGTAGGATGGTCAGCCTTTGTTGAGGTCTTCCTTTTCATCATATTCCTATTCATGGGGCTGCTCTACGCATTTAAAAAGAAGGCTTTGGTATGGAACTAAATGATAAACCAGAAGAATTTCCCGGAGAAATCTACGCTGATGATTCCGGAACAACCAATTTTCTGGTTACTAGCATAGATAAACTGGCCAACTGGGCTCGTAGCAACTCGCTATGGCCCTTGACTTTTGGAACCAGCTGCTGCGCCATCGAAATGATGTCGACAGCGTCAGCGAAATATGACTGGTCGCGCTTTGGCTTTGAGGTGGCACGTGCTACTCCCCGACAGGCGGACTTAATAATCGTGGCCGGAACCATCTGCCATAAAATGGCACCCGTGCTGCAGCGACTCTACAACCAAATGCCGGAACCAAAGTATGTTATTGCTATGGGGGCTTGCTCCATATCTGGAGGCCCTTTTCATTACAATACCTACTCAGTAGTTCGCGGTGTGGACAAGCTCATTCCGGTTGATGTATATGTTCCTGGATGCCCTCCACGTCCAGAAGCACTGCTCGATGGCATGATTGCCCTTCAGGAGAAGATTAGAAAATCGAGAGCTTACGTTGTCGACAAGAAGAAGGAGAAAAAAGATGAATAAGCAGGAGATTAAGGAGTACCTCACAGCAAAATTCCCCTCCTTTTCAGTGGAGGAAACCATCGACTTTCCAGTTTTACGCGTTCCAAAAGAGCACCTTGTTGCTACAGTAAAGCAGCTAAAGGACGATGATGCCACCCGTTTCAACTTTTTGTTCAATCAAACGGCAGTGGACTACCAACCCGAGATGGAGTTGGTGTACCACCTATCGTCTACGCAATATCGTCACGACCTCATGCTCAAGGTGACCCTTGCAGACCGTGACAATCCAGCGGTCGATTCTATTACACCTCTCTATAAAGCTGCAGAACTTTATGAATGTGAAATATTTGATCTTTTTGGAATTCATTTTAACGGGTTCGATGGCCTGCGACGGCTATTCCTACCTCCGGACTGGCCCGGGTTTCCCTTAAGGAAAGATTACACCGATAACGATATGATAACTCGGTAATCGAACAGCATGGAATTTACTGATCCCAAACTACAGGTAAGCGAACCCAACGAAGAGTTTATTATCAACGTCGGTCCGCAACACCCTTCAACCCACGGAGTGCTCCACCTGGAGATAAAGCTCGATGGCGAAGAGGTGCTCGATGTAAAGCCCAACCTCGGATATATCCATAGAGGTATTGAAAAGATGACTGAATCGCTTACATACAAGCAGTTTAGCTATCTCACCAGCCGAATGGACTACCTCTCTGCTCACATCAACAATCAGGCCTGCGCCTTAATTGTGGAAAAGGGCATCGAAATGACCATTTCTGAACGAGCCAAAGCCATACGAATACTTATGGCCGAACTTACTCGGATTGCATCTCACCAGCTCTGGTGGGGAGCGCTTGGTCTCGATTTAGGTGCAGTATCACCCTTCTTCTTTGCTTTCCGAGAGCGGGAAATGATTCTCGAGATATTTGAAGAGACGTGCGGTGGTCGGCTAACGATGAACTACATTGTTCCCGGAGGTGTGATGCACGACCTACACCCCGACTTTGTTCGTAAGGTGAAGGAGGTGATGGCACAGCTCAAGAAAAACCTTTCAGAGTACGACAGGCTGCTCACGGGTAATATAATTTTTCAAAAAAGAACTCAGGGCATAGGGCTGCTAAGCCAAGAGGATATTATTTCGCTTGGAGTAACCGGTCCCATTGCAAGAGCATCCGGCTTAAACTGCGACGTTCGCAAGTTACATCCTTATGACGGTTACGAAAAGCTGGACTTCAAGGAGATAATTGCCACCAAAGGTGATAGCTATACACGTTACTTGGTTAGGCTTGAGGAGATGAAGCAGTCCATGCACATTGTTGAGCAGCTCATCGATAATATTCCTGAAGGCTCCTACAGGGAAAAGACAAAAGCAGTAATCAAGTTGCCCAAGGGAGAGTACTACCAGCGGGTTGAAACCGCTAGGGGAGAGTTTGGAATATACCTTGTGAGCGACGGTGGAAGCAAGCCTTACCGCATAAAGTACCGCACGCCAAACTTCTCCAATCTGGCAGCCTTGAAGCCCATGGCAGTGGGTTCAAAAATTGGAGACCTTGTTGCCATCATGGCAACGCTTGACCTGATTATTCCTGATATTGACAGATAAGCCCATCATGCAAAACAATATTGCACAAATTCATTTAGTAGATATAACCCGTGGTATTCACGCATGGCTATTTTCCCATTTGAACTATGGCATGGCGCTAGCCTCGGAACTCGTATTTACAGCGATTGCCATGATAACTCTAGTGGTTGTGATGGCCATAGTAATGGTTTATCTGGAGCGAAAAATTGCCGCATTCATGCAGATGCGACTTGGGCCAAACCGAGTTGGACTTTACGGAACATTACAAGCAGTGGCCGACGTGGTGAAGCTCCTTCTAAAGGAGATTATCACCCCAAAAGATGCCGACCACTTTCTCTTTGCCCTTGCTCCTTTTTTGGTTACAGCGGTAAGTTTTCTTGCGCTTGCCCCTATCTCCTTCGCTCCTGGAATACAACTTTGGGATATAAATATTGGCATTTTATACATTACTGCCGTTACATCAATGGGGGTAATCGGCATTCTCATGGCAGGATGGTCAAGCAACAATAAGTATTCACTACTTGGCGCCATGCGAAGCGGAGCCCAAATAGTGAGCTACGAGCTATCGGCAGGCCTTTCGTTACTTGCCATTGTGGTAATGGCCGGTAGTCTTTCTGTAAACGACATTATCCAATCGCAGGCCGACGGCTGGTGGATTTTTAAGGGACATATTCCAGCGATGGTGGCCTTTGTTATTTTTATCATCGCCAGCACCGCTGAGCTAAACCGCGCCCCCTTCGACTTGGCCGAGGCTGAATCGGAACTCACTGCCGGATTTCACACCGAATACTCTGGAATGAAATTCGCCATGTTCTTTTTGGCGGAGTATACCAACATGCTCATTGCCTCCATGCTTGCGGCGACAGTATTTTTGGGTGGCTGGCAGCCCTTACACATTGGTGGGCTCGATGGCTTTAACCACGTAATGGCCTTCATCCCAGGCATAATTTGGTTCTTTGGTAAAACCTTCACCATTGTATTCTTAATCATGTGGTTCCGGTGGACTTTTCCACGGCTACGTATCGATCAACTGCTGAAGCTGGAATGGAAATATTTGTTACCAATGAGCATTGTCAACATACTGGTGGCTGCCTTTGTAACCATCTCCGGCTGGCACTTTTAAACCTTGCACTCCATGAGATCTATTATAAATTACTATTTAACTGTGCTCCGGGCGTTTCTTTCTCTAATTAGGGGAATGAAAATCACTGGCTACTACTTTTTACATCCCAAAAAAAT